>CALRJJ020000509.1:0-4480 GCA_943367505.1 Flavobacterium psychrophilum
GTGATAGTCACACCTTAAGCGGGCATTCTTTAACAGCTGAAGTATATGATTTTGCAAAAAAGACTGCTCAAGTAGCTGAAGAACACCCTGTTGAAGCCACATTAGTGGGCGCGGGTGTTATCGCATCAGTAGCGCTTGTCTTAGCTACAAGAGGTAAAGCTGCAGAGTCAATTCTTTCTGCCAGTGAAAGCCTGCCGCTCCGCTGCAGCGATGTAAAACTTTCTTTGGTGCCAAAAGATATTGCGCCACTACCAATTGCTAGTGAATCAAAACCATTTGGATTTTTCAGCGCTTTTAAGACAAAGGACGATGGACTACCTCGATACATCAGTCTGGATGGTCTTCTTCCTCAGCGAAATGAGCGAATTTTGCGGGGCCAGTCGAGAATATTTGGGTTCGATAGCGATTTTAGGCCGTGCTTTGGAATTGACGATAGACCAACAATAATGATGCAGGTTGGCCTGTCTAAAAATGGCTCCCTTGAACTGCAGTCGATGACAGCTGGCCGACCGCTGCATGGGCAAACGACCAAGATGCATCTAGATGGTGGCAATGAAAGACGCTGGAATACGAGTTACAATTTGCCATTTGGAAAGTCTCACTCAGTTACACTGCGCGACGCTGGCAAAGATGACTACATGTGGACCTCCGTAGCAGATCATCGTCTTGGCACTATGCTCTCGCCCAGAGCACCAGCAAGAGGGCAATGGGCCTTGGAATTTCAGCATTACAAGGACGGGCGAAATTCTATCATTAGTACCAATATGTATCCGGCATAGATAATATTGCTATTTGACCTGACATTGGACCGGACATTAGAGTGTGGCTATACGTCGCTTGAAGTGTCTCTTCTGTTGTCGCGAAAGTGGCTGTAGTGCAGTAGCTTTCTTAGATGTGAGTATTTGTAAGAGCCCTAAAATAGAGCTTTTCGGACGCCTTATATAAACTAATTCGATAAATGTAGTTGTAAGTAGAACTGCTCTTTTCGTATCGTTCTTGTATTCGTTCAACTTCCTTCTCTCAGAGTTTATAAAGCACACCTGTCAAAATTTCAAAGTGCTAATTACAGCTTTTGTCTTCGCCTATTGGCGTTTCGTACAGGCTCTGCTGAGAACCTTGAGTTATTAGTAAGCGAATAAATCTACGAATCATGTCTGTTGTTACTGCCTCTTTCTGGCTAAACAGGCTCTTGATTCATCACAACCCTTTTTGCCCTGTTTCTAGGGCCTTCGCTTTTGGAGCACAATCATGAGTATTAGTAAAAATCAAATCTATACAGGCGCAGTCACTAAAAAAACCGATTTCGGTGTTTTGGTCGCCCTTGCCGGTGAACGTCACGTTGGCCTCGTGCACGTATCGCAGTTGACTGGTAACAGTGCCGACTTGCGCAACGCCAGACTTCGTTCGCTGGAGGTCGGTGCTGAGGTTTTTGTTGAGGTGTTGGAAATTAAGAAAGAAGGACGGATGACAAGACTGTCTCTTAGTGAAAAGACTGTGCACAATGCCCAGGTCATGCAGTACATCCCCTTGAATGAAGAAATCATCGGCGTTGTTACCAGCAAGAAAGAATACGGCGTCTTCATGGAGCTTTCTGGTTGGCATGTTTCGGGTCTGTTGCACGCCATGCGTATGAACGGTGAAACCCGCTATGAGAGAGATTCTATGCTCGACAGTCTTGAAGTTGGCGATCGTTTACCGGTGTTCGTTGTCGAAGTCGAAATCGTTGATGGCAATCTGAAATTGACATTGAGTCAGTCTAAGCAAGGTGATGATTTTGAGGTGGTTGCCACTGGCTCTGATGAAAACGGTGCTGCGGTCGAAATAGATTTGGCAAGATAAGTCTGCTAGTCAAATCAGAGCATGGCTATTTCGGCGACGCTTTTTGTCGCCGAAATTCCCTTTCATCAATGAACACTAGAACAGTTCAGTTCTAGTCACAATTTGGAAGCACCTTATGGAAACCGAAAACAAAACGAGCATTTTTAGCTCGTCTCTTTGGCTCAGTGTATTAGCGCTGGCCAAACCATTCTTTTATTCCCGCGAAAAATCAGAGGTCACTGTTCCGCTGATTGGTTTTAAGTTCGCCGTTCAAACCCGCATAAAAGCATGGACGCTAGTTGTTTTGCTTGTCGCCTTTTTGATTGGTGTGAGCAAAATGAATGCCATGATCAATGGAGCCTATGGTAATTTTCAAAACGCTCTACCTGATGCGGCTAAAGATGGCAGCTTGGCTGATGTTGCCTGGAGTAATCTTTGGATCTTGGCTAAGATTTTTATCTTTGCCGCTCCAGTAGTGGTGTTTTATGCTTGGCTGCGCAGTTTGCTTGGCATTGTTTGGCGGCAGTGGTTGACTGAGAACATTCTCAAACAGTATTTCAGCAACCGCAATTATTACCGCATTGCTAGTTCTTCAATGGTAGAGAACCCGGACGAACGTATCGCTAACGACGTTGATGGCTTTGTTACCGGGGCAGTTACTCTGGTTCTATCTCTGCTTGATGCCATTGTCACTCTCTTTTTCTTCACTCAGATTCTCTGGGGCTTGTCTGGCTCACTGACTGCGATTTCGATTTTGTACGCTCTTTTTGGTAGCTTGATTTCGATCTGGTTGTCGGTCAAGTTGATTAGCCTAAAATACAATCAAACCCGCTTAGAAGCTGACTATCGCTTTGGTTTGATCAATGTGCGCAACAACGTTGAACCCATTGCTTTTTACCAGGGCGAACAAGCTGAGTGGAAGCAGCTTTTAAAGCGCTTTCATGCTGCCATTAAAAACAACATGAGTTTGATTGGCTATCAGCGCCAAGTCAGTCTGTTTACCACCTGGTTTGACTACTTTGTGGCTATAGTTCCTTTCGCTGTAATTTTGCCTGTCTATTTGCGCGGTGATTTGCAGATTGGTGCTTTTACCCAGGCCAACATGGCATTTGGACAGGTGCTGGCAGCTCTTTCGCTGTTCGTCTCGCAAATAGGTACAATCAGTACTTTTGCTGCCAACGTCAAGCGTGTTACTGGTCTCTTGGATGCTGTTAATTCAGAAGACTTGGCTGACAGCGAGGGTCATACGGCTATCGTCACCACGTTTGCTGATAGAATCGCCCTTGATTCAGTAACGGTGAGAACCCCTGACTACAAACGGTTGTTAGTAGAGAGTCTGTCGTTAGAGGTACCAAGCGGCACTGGCATTATTATTAAAGGACCAAGCGGCATTGGCAAAAGCTCTATTTTGCGTGCTATGGCTGGTCTCTGGCGTGCTGGTGCGGGTACGATCACTCGTCCTCAGCTTGGCTCGGTAATGGGTTCGGTCATGTTCCTTTCTCAAGCTCCATACATGAGTTTGGGTAGTTTACGCGACCAGCTGCTCTATCCTCACGTGCGCAGCGATCTTTCTGACGATGATTTGATTGCCGCTCTTAAACAGGCCAATGTCGGATTCCTTGCTACTCGCTATCCTGGTGGTCTTGATGGCTATCCTGGTGAAGGCCAATCTGACGGGGAGCTAAGCGAACAAGAGGTCGTTCGACCTTGGAGTAGTGAACTGTCACCTGGTGAGCAGCAGCGTTTGGCTTTTGCTCGCTTTTTGCTGGCTAAGCCGAAGTATGTTTTCCTCGATGAAGCTACAAGTGCTCTTGGATTGGCTGATGAGGAATTGCTCTATCGCACTCTGCAAGGCAGCGGTGCTACATACGTTTCGGTTGGCCATCGTCCCTCGTTAGACGCTTTCCATCAACAGTCTCTGACCTTGTTGGGCGAAGGGCGTTGGGAATTGTCTGCTAGCTAATTGCTGGCAGTGTTTGAAACATGTTTATTCTTGCCCCTCGGGGCAAGAGGAGAATTTTATGAACCTCAATTTTTCTGCTTCTACCTTAGAAGCGCGCTACGTCGTATTTGGCGGAGCGCTGATATTGGTCGCTGTCAACCTTTTCAAGATTGGCCTTTTGCTTGGCCTGCTTGCTGTCACTGTTCCCCTTGTATGGCAGTGGGTACTGTTGCGCTTGAGCAAGACAAATATTCTGTCGAGCTTCGCTCAATCAGAAGACGCAGCTGAATACAGTCGTTCGCAGTTGATGACAATCGCGCTTTGTATGAGTGTTGCTGTTTTGGTGGCGCCTGTATTTGTCTTTTTTGGCGAGGCATTGAATGATTTCTTTGGTGCTTTGGCTGGTGGTGACTTGCTCACCTATTTTATTTTGCGCGCTGGGGTTGTTGAAGAACTATTGAAGTTCTCGGCTGTTTTCATCGTAGTTAAGTATTTAGCACCTCGCTCTGTCGTTCGGCCGACCGATGGTATTGTGCTGGGCTGCGCTGCTGCGCTGGGTTTTGCTGTCTACGAGAACTTTTTCCACAACCTCTTCTTAGTAGACGCTCAAGGTGGGCTCCAGGCTTTTCTGCTCGGTACTTTTATTCGAGTGCCAATTCATGCTCTGTACGGCGCTATCTGGGGGGCCGCTTTTGGCATCTCTAGATTCTTACCACCGCC
>CALRJJ020000510.1:0-4479 GCA_943367505.1 Flavobacterium psychrophilum
CGAGGTCGTTTTGATTGGTTCCGATAGAAGATATTGAGTGCAATTCGCGACGCAGAGCGCTGTCATGACTGCTATTTTCAGAACCACCATCGGTAAACGAATTGAATTTGCCTACCGATACATCTTGTCTAATTACTGTTCTATCGCTCATTTAACTAGCCTCAGTTGTCACTTTTCCATGTAATTGATTCAATTGCTTCCTGCGCCTCTTTCAAATAATTGACATAGTTTAGGGCCGGCGCAAAGAAATGAATTTCTTGAACGGCGGAGCCAGATTTGTCGCTGTCTATGAAGATACTTAGATCGAAGATTTGGTTTACCTGCCAGATTCCTTCAACTATCAAAACTCTCTTGCCATTAATTGTTTCAGTCTTAATAGAGCTTGTAGAAAAACTCTCTGCGTAAGCTGCATTTCTAAGCACGATCGAAAGTGATTCAATTTCTTCTTCAGTAAGAATGTGTTCTGGCTCTTGCAAAACGCCGCAAAAGTCTCTGGCTGCACCTGCTGCAATAGTTTTTCCTCTGTAATAGAAGCAAAGCTTCACATCCGCATTGGCGCTGCTTACAAATTCTCTTAGATGGTCATTTGCCAAAGTCTTTGCTGCTTTAGCTTCCACCCAGTTTTCCGGGAGTTGCATGGAGCTAATCTGACCTTCATTTTTTAGTTCCGATTTCATTGTGATTAGTACCGCTTTATACCGTGCCGACCTCTATTGTCCAGTTTTTTTCGTAGCTTTAAAAAGTTCATCAATTGGAAAACCTTCCTCAAGATAGTCATGCTCTTTGCCCCATTGGTTTGTGAAATGCACCATACGTGTCTTGGGGCTGTAGTCGTGAACATTGACGACATGCATGACGCCAACATGATTTCCTGAAGAATTGCTCCCTGAAATCCTTGAAAAAGGATGGTTGGAAGTGTGAACGTTTAAAATTGCTGGCAAGTTCCCATCTTTCTTCAATCTTAGAATCGCTTCTCCTAGCTCATTAGCATTACTTACCACTGTTATATCCTGCCAACTAGAAGCTTTCTTACCAGCTCTAATAACATAGCCATGATCACTGAGACCAGTAGCTAACATGTTTGTATCCCTAAGCTTTAACTCTGTTATGCCTGGATTGTCTAGTAGGTTGCCGTCATGGCCGAATAACATCTCCCACTTATCGCCAGAATTAAAAAAAACACCTTCCGTTTGAAATGCATTGGAAGTAGTTATGTCGTACTTGATTTCATCATGACCAGGTTTGGTAAATCTGAATATGTGATTACCCTCAGCATCGTAGCCATTTGTGCCCGGTTCCAAATGAGTTAGGGGATGACCCAAACTGTCATACAGTTTTACCATTTGTGATTGGTCGTCAATCAGATGGAAATCACCCATTTGATTGCGGACGGTTCTACTGATATCAAAGTTTTTGATAGCTTTGCCTTCTGCGTTGAAAACCTGCATCTGTGAGTCCAATTGTGTGAGGATATTTCCATTTTTGTCGAAGATTAAATCGCCGGAGAAAGAGTCATCAGTGTTAACCATTATTCTGCCTTGACTATCATGAACGACTTCCCAATCGAGCTTCTTTTGACCGTTTAAAATGTAGTGTGATTTCCCTTGCCAATGAGCGTTGACCATAGCTGTTTGAATGAGCTGGCTAGACCAGTCTCTGCTGCCGTCCTCTTTCATAGCTTCGGCGGTTCCGCTACGCTGTAGTTTTAGTGCCCTCAGTGATTCACTGTCTGGTCTTAAGCCAAAATCTAACTTGCCCAGGTCCACAGTGTTGCCACTAGTGGTCACAAATCTGCCTCTAGTAGCGATATCGGCAACTAACTGAGCATTTCTTTCTGGATCGCGAGAATAGTTTCTGACTTCAAGAGTTGCAACATTGCAGGTCTTATGTGCGCCTTGGTCAACAGTATTAGGGTGCGCCGCATGCCACACTATTTGTTCAGCCAGATCGGCGCGCTCAGCCTGTGAGAGAACTGCTGTTCGACTAGGTTTTAGCAGTCTATTTAAGTGAAAAATAAATAGGGCGCTTTGTTCATCTGATATGCCGCGAGTTAGACGTGACTGCTCGAACTCGCTCAGGAGTTGGTTGAATCTCGTGAAACGAGCTTCTTGCGTAAACGAATCTTCTGCAAGCCTAGAAAGCTGCTTCATTTGGTGTTCCAAGTTGGCCGTTAAATATTCGTTTCTTCGTAGCTTAGTCTGGAAGTAAGTACTATCTAGTTTTGTTGTAACTGGCTGACCGTCGAGTCCAGTGAATGTAAATGAACCGCTCTTTTGCACTGCGAAAGTTCCGTCAAGTTGTCGTTCGCTTGCGATTGTTCCGTCGCTATTTGTTTGCCGGAGTATCCAGCTTTTCCTTCCCTCTCTGGAAATTAATATGTTTTCTTGCGCAATTGACTTGAGTCTGCCATCAAGACCGTAAGTGAAGGAGCGTTCGAATTCTCCTTCTTTAGCGTGTACCAGCCTTCCACGTTGATTGAAAGTTGTAGTTCTGTCATTGGCAGTATCCACATATGCTACTTTGCCGTCAGGTGTTTTCGTTCTTGTGATAACTTTCTCAGTCAATTCTCTCGCTGAATTCCCTCTTTCCGGCACCGGAACGCTGTCGGTCCCAGACCTTCTCACGGTGATTGTTTCGTCCACCGACGGTCTATCAATAACATGACCATTCGCAGCCTCTGGAGATGAAGCTGAGACTATTTCTGGTTTACCACCTTGCGCTGCTCTACTACCTACATCTACTCTAGTTCCCGCCCCGGCTTTGCCACTGTAATAATTTAGCGAATTTTCCGAGCTCTTGAAGAAGCGCGAGCCTGTGTGAATCAAGCCGCTCAAAGCTACGGCGCCGATACCAGATGCTATGCCGGTTTCATTGGCCGCCTTTAAAGTGCGCTGGATATTGTCTTCATTGCTTTTAGCTTTGTCCCACCGGGCCAAGCTTTCAACGGTCCCGCTGCCGGCACCACCAACATAGGCAGACCCAAGTATCAGCCCCTGCTCCATAGCCACTTTCTTAAAGACAGCTTGCTTACCTAGCTCCTGGGCAGAACTGGCAATCACTGTTTCGCCAGCTTCTCGAGAAACATTGCCGCCTAATTTGAGAAAACGTGCTGCTTGGACTGGACCAATGGTATTAAATACGGTATTGAGTGAACCTCTAGAAAAGTCGATAGCCACTTGTTCTGTGCTGCCGTAACTATCACCAATTAAAGTCTTGCTGCCGACGACCTTAATGCTGCCGCCGACAGCCGCAGCACCCAAAACCACTGGTGCGCTGAGACCAGCGCTGAGTAGTAAAGAGCCGCCGATAATGGCACCGTCTGTGATTAGATTAGCCTTGTCGGCCTTCTCATTTTGCCACTGACTGTAAGTTTCAGAAGCATTATTGAAGAGTTGCTGTTCTTTTTCTGCTGCTACATTTTGAAACTTAGCGCTAGCTGTTTCGCTAGCTTTGCGAAAGGTGTCATTATTTTGAATGGCCGTGTAGCGATCGGCAAAATCAACACTGCCAAGCAAGCCAGATTCGCTTTGCTTGCGCTGTTGCGCCAGGTGTTCAATTTGTTCGGCACGGTTTTGCTGACTATTCTGCAGCAATGCCGCCACCGATGCTTGCTCTTCCTTGGGAATCTTTGTCAAAATGTCTGAGAGGTTGTCTCCGAAACGCTCGGCATAAAGATCGTGAAGAGCGATACGATCTTGCGGCTTTACCTGACCAAGAGTTTCTTTGATATCGTCTATTTCGGTTCTGGTCAATGACTGCTTACTGACGATGGCGGCTCTTAGCAGACTGATTTGCTCATTGATATTAGTTCTCTCACGTGAGCGCGTGGCGTTTCCATCTAATGTCGTTGACGCTCCAGTACTTTCTGCTGTTTCCGACGTCTTTGATGGAACAGAAGTTTTGAGGGCTAAAGCTTTCAATTCTTCAGCTTCAGCCTTGCTAAAGTTTGCATCAACTGCCTGTTTGAATTTTCGATAGGCTTCTATTGCTTCAACGTCTGCTTTGGTCGCATTGGCAGGCGAAGCTTTTAGATTTGTTAGTTCATGACCACGAATTAGGCTCTTGCTCTGATCGCTGCTCAGAGTTCTAATTGCTTGACTGACACCATCTTTATCGCAGCCAAAAAGCCCTCTATTGAACTCTACTAGAGTACTGATTTGGGTCTCGCCATAGGCGGCAATATCTCGAGCAATTTTTAGATCTTTACCAGAGAAAGCTGCGGCAAGAAGTTTGAGTTGGCCGCGCTCACTGAATATCTGACGAGCATCTGGGCTATTACCCAAGGCTTCTCTAAGCATATCGAGATCTTTGACTTTGACTGCTTCAACAGCTATTTGAGCATTAAGTTGAGGCAGCTTAGCCCTGTCATCACAGCCTTTGAGAAGTATGTGAATAGCGGTTTTGTCGGCCTGGCGCAGACTAGGAATAGCAAGAAGAGTCTGAGCTAAAGACTTACCGTTTTTAGTAAGCGATTCTTGA
>CALRJJ020000511.1:0-4479 GCA_943367505.1 Flavobacterium psychrophilum
TACTAGATTTTCCTGATGAAGGGCGCATGCAAGATTTTTATTTGCCTTTGGCCGCTCCTGAATTGCCCAATTCCAAGCCTACCAAGGGATTTGAACTGAACGGTAGTTCACCGCTTGAGGCACCGAAGAATCAATAATTTGCTATGGCGCTAACTGCCCTGGCTGCCCGCGTCTTTGAGTAGTTCCTTGTTGCTGCCAAATGTAATGGGCATGGCATAGG
The DNA here is from genome assembly GCA_943367505.1 of Flavobacterium psychrophilum. Lineage (GTDB taxonomy): Bacteria > Cyanobacteriota > Vampirovibrionia > Obscuribacterales > Obscuribacteraceae. The sequence goes on from CALRJJ020000511.1 coordinate 221, forward strand.
TCTGGGCTATGGTGGCAACAGTCGGGCCAATCACATCAATTTCGGATTCTTCGATGTTGCCAACAACTTCGCCAGCCATGCGCAAATACTTGTAGTCAGTGGGTTTAAGTTTCATTATTCGGGCGCAGGTGGCATCAATAGCCGCTAAGTCTTGACCTAAAACAATGTAGCCCAGGTGCTTGGCGTCGCCATTGATAGGGCCGTCTCCCTCCATGGTGACGATGGCATCAACAAAGCCAAAAGCAGGCTTAATCAGGTGTTGCAAGTCGATAATAGAGTTGGGAATACCGCGCACATGCAAGAGGTTTTTGGGCCAACCATACTTGCGCCCGGGCACAGTGCCGAACAAGTTTTTCATTGAGCAAGTTAGGCCTACCCAGTGGTGCGTTTTTAGCTTTGGTACGCTGACCACAGCATCGGCTTCAGCAATGGTTTTAGGCAGGAAGAATTGATCTAGTTTGGTGAAACCATTTTTGTTATCAAATTCAACTATATCGTCAAGGTTGAGATCGACAAAAGGCACATCCATTTCTTTGCAAGCCTTGCCCAGGCCCGTTACGTCTAACAAGTATTCAGTATCGCGCATGTGTCCGGGCCCTTCTGCCACAGTGACAGCTTTAGCACCAAGGTGCCAGGCCAGTTTGATTGCAGCAATTAAGACTGCAGGGTTTGTCGTCACTGGTTTGCCTTCTCGGTACTCCACCATATTTGGCTTGAGCACCACTGATTTGTTTTTGAAGTCAGGCAAGTGCAATGAGGCGAGCTGTGGTTTGATCGTTTCGAATACATCTTCCTCATAACTCTGGCAGGCGAGAATGCCTACTTGCGAGCGTCCTTTTCTACGCCAGGACCGCTGTTCGTCAGTTATATGTAGTGGGCTCGGTAGGTTTGGGTCTGACTGGCTGCATCCTTCTATAGAAGTTGCTACTGCGGCAGCGGCCGCGGTGCCAGCAGCAACTTTGAGAAAATCACGGCGATTGAGTTCGTCGTCACTATTGCTGCTCATGGGCTCCTTCCTCACTTTATTTTTGTCAGATTGAGAACATGCATACTACTGTCTTTGTAGGCTTGCAAGGCTAGGGCCGCTAGAGCAGTAGCTACTATTGAAGTAGCAAAGCTACCATCTGGTTTCTGCCTATTGATTAGGTATTTGATTTCTTCGTGGGCTGGCTGTTGATAAGCCATTAAGGCCAGTGCTGAAACTGCCAGGGAAAGACTAGAAGTGTCTTGGTCCGAAAGGCTCTTCAAATATTTTAGGGCGCTTTGCACAGCCGGGTTTTCGCTCTGATCTTGTAATGCTAAAAGTGCTTCAGCCGTGGTCAATCTGTATGGTGGCAAGTACTGTTCTAAGGTGATGTTATTGCCGTGATTCCAGCCACCGTCTTTGCAGGCATGCTCTAACAAAAATTGATTGGCAAACCCGACTATGCGCACGTACAGTTCATCTTTGGGTAAGCCTGGAAATTTAAGGGCGAGAAGGTTATAGGCCGTGGGTTCGACCCAGTGGTAACAGTCTGGATCCCAGGGCCAGCCACGACCATAGGCGAGGGCCTTTGGTCCTTGCGATATAAGTAGTAGCAAACGAGCAATCGGCTGATAAAACTCGACCCTGCTGTCTAACAAGCGAGCAAGACCTAGTTTGAGCGCTCTTTTTACATCCTTGTTCTGGGCAATTTCTGGGTGTTCTGCTGCCAGCAGCCGCAAGCACAACATAGATGGTCCTGAATTCCAGTCTGAGCGACCAGCTGCCGGTTCGGTAGACCAACCGCCATCTTTATTTTGGTTGGTGGCTAGAAATTGAGCGGTACCTTTAGCAACTTCAAGATTTTGGCGCAAGGCTAAGGCTGACCAGGCTGTCGCTTCCATCGAAGGCTGACCCGCTACTTTATATGGAAACCAGCCCGTTGCATCTTGATGTGGGCGCAGGAAGTCAAGGGCTTTTGTCAGTGCCCGGCTGCTGTCTTGCGCTTTTAGCCTGGAGTCGGATACCAAGGGAAACCTCTTTTCGTACACCTGCATAGTCCATTGTACGTCCGGACTAGACCAAGCAAAGGTTGCCTGCAAGTCTTATTAGGGCAAATGCGAAGAAAAACTTAACATCTCGAAGCCCACAGAATCGTGCTTCGCAGCTATTTTTCTTGAAATGTATTGTAGCTAACAGAAATTTGGAGCAGAGGCACTAGGCAGCTCGGGGATGTCAAGGTAAGATCAAAGAGTCGGTCGCTGAGAGGTCGCCGTCGCCGGTCCTGTCCTAAATGTACTAGCTGTTTTTTCTGTGTTTTCTGTGTTCATTGCGCTAATCATTCTTACCTGGTCGGATGTTTGATTACTAAAGCGCAAGGGAATGTTCAAAAGGCTAGGGTGTGTTTTTGAGAGGTAGTACTATCGAGTAAGTGTTTTCTTTTTTTCTTTTAGAGTTACTAAAGTCATACAGTCTTACGTGTTCGGTTTCTTTATTTTGCGCAACTAACCTTTAAAGGTTCCAATGTTGCGTGTAATATGGTTTACTCGAATCCGTCCCAGGAGGTACACATGAGCGAAACAATTAACAGATTTATCAGCGACGAGTCCGGACAAGGTATTACAGAATATGGCGCCATCTTGGCATTCGTAGCCATTCTCGTAGCACTCGTGTTCTCAATTACCCAAGGTGCATTGACCTCTGCGATTTCGAAGGCCTTCAGCGCTGTCGTATCACAGTTGAACAACTTGTCTAGTGCTGCAGCCAACGCGTCGTAGTGACTCTACCGCCTGAGCTTGCAATTGATTCAGGCAGTTAGTTTCAGTAACTTGTAAACATGGTGGCAGGCCAAATTTGTTCTGCCACCATGTTTTGCTTTATAGAGTAAATGCTCGACGCGCTCGATATCTGAGTCTTGTAAAGACCAGTTTTTTTGATAAAGCGTTGCTGGGCATTCTGTTGAAACTTACCACCGTATTAGTAACAAGATGGCTAAGTCGACTGATTGTTTTCAGCCTATGCGCAAGAGGGCAAACCCGTGTCACCCCAGATATTTAGAAGCCAGCTAGAAGCGCTTTGGGACTACCTCGCTAACGAGGATGCTCAAGGAATAACAGAGTATGGAGCGGTGCTTTGCTTCGTCTCTCTTTTGATTGCCCTCGCTTTCACTTTTACTAACGGTTCATTAGGAACAGCTGTTTTGACGGCTTTCAGCGCCATCACTAGTCAGCTAAACAATATGTCTGCCTTTGCTGCTTCGTCCTCTTGAAAAAGGTTTTCAGGGGCGAACTTTCGAAACTGGCATTATTGGCCGTTTTTATCTAGACGCTGCCAGCGTCAGTAGTTCTTGAGCAGATTAACAGTTTGTAAAATTCCTACTAAAGATCCGCTGATTATCAGTAGTTCCGCTTGATCACTGAAATTGGGTTTCTTGTTGATGTCAGGATAATACAAAACTTGACACTTAGCGGGTCTGGCGCCCTATCTGGAAATCAAGCACTAGGACAGCGTGTAAACTTCCTAGGTTAAATAGCCGCTTCCAAGGGTACAAAATTTTTGGGTGCGGGCAAGGGCAGGCGTTGTCCTTGTTTGGCTGATGTGCGTTAATAGTAAGTGGTTAATCTTTCTCACCAGAAAGAATAGGGGGATCCGTAATGAACCCATTACGAAGTTTGTTTCTACAGTTATCTCGAATGCCTCCAGCGTTGATGTTGGTTCTCATTATCGGTTTGGCCGTGCTTATTACTATGATGGTAACTAGCAACCAGACTGCTCATGAGGAAGCGCTGAAAGCAAAAGAGTCAGACCTGATCGCGAAAATGAGCGCGAAGGGCAAAGTGGTATATGCCATCAAAGATATCTCTGAAGGTTCTACCATTCCAGTTGAAGCTCTAGAAGAAAAGGAAATCGAGCAGGCCAAAATCCCGCAAGACGCCCTTACCTCTGCTTCACTCGCTGCTGGCCGCGTTGCCAAATACGGCATCCAGCAAGGACAAATCGTTTCTCAGCATGACCTTGCACCACAAGGTATCTCGCTCGGATTCGAAGCTAGACTTAAAGAAGGTATGAGAGCTGTCACCTTCGCTGTTGACAGTAACTCTGGTGTTGCTGGTTTCGTTACCCCAGAAAGCCACGTCGATGTAATCGCCATGGTTGGTGGTGGTGGTGATACTAAAGTAGCTCCAATCCTCTCCGACGTCGAAGTAATTGCAGTAGGTCAGATGTACCAGAAGGCTCCAGGCGGCACCGCCGCTGTACCAGCCAGCTCAGTCACTGTATCTCTGTCACCTGAAGATGC
>CALRJJ020000512.1:0-4472 GCA_943367505.1 Flavobacterium psychrophilum
CAGGCCGACTTAATGACCGTGATTGTAGTCTGCGGTAGGCGTCTGCTCAAGCCTATGGTGGTCTCGAAGACGCAGGCGTGAGCAAACATGCCGCAGATACGAAAATCGTGAGTAGCGAAGCCCAATCTTTCGCATGCCGCAACTACCTCCTCGGAGCCATCAGCATATTCCCTCACAACTTGCAGCTCTTGACGGGTTCTAGTCTGAGGTTTTGTACTTAGCCATGGCACCGTGGGTGGATAGTCAATTAATTCAAGAAAAATGATCGCTGCTTGTTTTTCACGAGCCGATCGAATTTCCTGAGAGACTTTTTCGCTCATGCTCAGCCAAGCATGTTCGATCATGCCTGGCTGTAGATCGATGACAACTAAGGTGAAAGTCATGGGTCTGCGAAATAAATTATCGTTTGGATCGTCTGGCAATTTCTGCATCCATGCATTTGATGTCTATGAGTTCTCGTGACTCTTCACCGTCAAGCTTGATGATCATTTCGCGAGCACTGATTACTGCATGCTTCGCTAGATTAGTTTCGTTGAGGAAAATCAGTGTCGCGGCCAGATTGAGGTTGGCTACCACGTATGTTTTTCCTTCTTCGCTTTCGCTAGCTAGTTGCACTGCACGTTCAAATTGTGTGCGAGCGTTCTGGGCTGAACCAATGTAGAAGTCGACCACACCAAGATTGTTCAAGATATTCGCTTCTAGCTCACGACTGCCATAGGGCTTTGTGCTTAGAACCTGCAGACACCGTTCGCTGTAGCTTTTGGCCAGTTTCCAGTTGCGCTCTTGCAGGTGCCGCACACTAGTTGTGTATAGCTCCATCAGTGAATCACAGCTCAAAGGAGCGCTAAGGAACTTGCGGTTCCAGCCCTTCGCGAGCCATTTCGATGGGTAGGCCGCGTCGACCATGCGAGGTTCTCTCTGTTCTGGGGTTGGATCCGACCCTGGAGCCGAAAGTGCCGCGACGAGCGATAGCAAAGGCAGCCCGATGAATGTTGCAAATAACAAAGCCAGAATAGGAACATTTTGGAAATGCATATTTTTAGTCTGTTAGTGAAAGGTAGATTCGACCTCAAGCATCAACTTTTATCCAGAAACATTGGCTACTTGCTAATCTGTGGGCGAGTATCAAAAGCGACTTCAAAGAAATCACTCTCGTGACTGTTCTTTTTGTCCAAAACTGTTTGTTCTTACTGCGGATTAGACGCCTTTGTGATTCCTAATTGGTGAAGTTGCTGATTGAAGTATCGATTTGTGTATCTTTCAGTCTCGTACTTTCTGCCATCGAGGTACAACCGTCCGACGTTAGCCTTGGCTTATTCAGGCAAAAGGGCTTTGCACGGCTTTGTTATTACTAGGTGATGGCGCTAGCTGGCGATGAGGCTTTTTTGTTTCTGAGACTGCGTTTACTCTGTCGGAAGTTGTTTCGCCCTAGAGAAATTGGCTTAAAAGCCTATGCTTCCGATTCTTTGTTGGTTCGTAGCTGTTTGCATCTGATTTTAACTAAGTGCTTAACTTAGTAGTCTTCTCCCTCAACTTATCAAAGCTACTGTCACAACTTTCATCAATAGGCTATCTTTGCTCATTTTGCTTGCTTTTGTTGAGGCATGCGCTACGTCGTGAAAAGATTTTACTTACCAAACCTAATATTATGTCAGTTCAAGAAAGTACCGCTGAGAGTTTTCATTTAGGCTGCCTTGTCGATGGTGCTCTTCCTGAGACGTTCTTAGCTTTTGAAGTGATGTCTGCCCTGAAACACCGACCAAATTCAGGGAGTTTTGAAAGTGTAGCCGGTCAGCTCGATGAACTCGACGAACTTGAGAGTGATGAGCTTGGTGAACGTGAAAGTGACGAGAAAGTAGAGTTTGAGTTTCTCTATTGGCTTTCGACTCAAACTGCTCGTCAAGAACAGTTTTTTGAAGCTTTTGTAAGCTCGCTGGAACGACTCGCTCAACGCGCGATTATGGATCGTGAATTTGGACTTGTTCATTCTACTGCACGGATGAAAAAGGCGTCTTTGTTCGGGTATCTTGGTGCACTTTTTGCACTTATCCCGGCTTCTATTGGGCTCGAATTTGAAATTGGAACCTTATGGCGAATTGCTTGCGATAACAGTCGGCGTTTAGCTTACTTGCGCCGTCTACTTGGTGGGCAAAGCGGAATTCAATACAAGAAAGCCGAGGATGCCTTAGCCATGCTCGATTCGGCTAAGACTTCTACCTCCTCTTTCTTTACCGTCCTTGAGGCCTGGCGTAATTCAAATGAGTCTAAACCATTAGACCTGTCAGAGCAGAGTTGTGAATTGCCAAATTATTTGGCTTATGAAAAAAGGGTGCGTTGCTACGCTTTGCAGGTAGCTCTGGAGATTGTTGATGCAGTTGAGTTGACTGCTCAGTTTTATGCTCACTCGAAGCAAACTGGGCAAGCATCTTTGTCTCTAGATCACTATCTCAGCGCCCGAGCTCAGCTGGTCGATAGCTTTATCGATCAAACTCTCGATCAATTTCGTCGTGATTAACCATCGCCACTGAATAGCCTAGTCCGCGTACCTGGCTATTCAAATCAAAACTGTTCAAATTAGAACTATTGGAGTCTTTATTATGACTATGTTAGGTCTAGGTCTCTGCCTAGCTTCTGTTGCCTCGATAATAGGGGCTTTCTGCCTTAGTTTGATGAGCGGAGGATACGCTCATATGTCTGAGTCGATAAAGTCTGGTGGAACTTTTACTTTGAATGCTGCGGATGAGGAGAGAGCAAGAGAGAAGTATAGACTTGCTCTAGAGCTAATTGGACGTGGCTACTTCGACGAGGCTGCTAAGTACCTAGATGAATCTGAGGAGTTTTTAGCCACTTCTGGTATTGAGAATCTGCGCTTAAGTGCTGCTATTCGCACCAAACAAGCTATTTGCCATCATCGCGGCAGCAGAATTCAACCTGCTGAAGAGCTCGGCCGGCTCCGAAGTTTCTCCATATACTCAAAGCAAGAGCGCTGTCATACAGCGCTGGTGATAGTAGAACATGCTATTGACTTGGCGAAAATGTCTAACAGCGCACCTATCTTACTCGATGGCATATTCACAAGAGCAGCAATTCGTATGGACGCCGGTCGCTATAGTGATTGCGAAGATGACTTGCGCTGCTGTCTTGATATGTCTCGCAAACTCTATGGTGAGGATTCTGTCGAGGTTGGACGATTGTATTCTAATCTCGGCTCTGTGCTGTTTGAACAAGGTGAAGGAGTGCAAGCGCTTGAGGCATATGCCGAGGCCGTGAGAATACTTGAGAAAGCTTCTGGAGCCGACGATAAATACACTATCTACGCGCGCAAGTGCCATTTTGATCTTTTCCGCAGACTCAAAGAATTCTAGATTTGGTCAGAAATTATGTTATTTACTGAGTTTCAAGCCCGGGTTAATTACCTGGCCATAGTACATGAGGCTTTCCGGAAGATGGAAGAGCTTAATTTTCTGGCGCTCGCTGGCAAGGAAGGCGAGGAAGGTTCTATCGAGGGTAATGCCGGTTGTCGCTTCTCCTTAGCGGCAGAATTTGGTTTCGTTGCCAATCTACCGCTCAAGATTGAATGTTTTTCAACTAATCCACATGCCACCAAGTGGGTTACCCAAACTCTTATAACGAGTTTGTCTAATCTCGGCATAAAGGAGGTATTCGCTACCTACAATGGACCGGACCTTGAATGCTTTTTGATTCGTGACGACAAAGAATTGTGCGTTGTGATTTATTGGTCAGTGTTTCAACTGCCTTAAGCGGTTGAAACGCCGAATGATTTCTAGGGGCCTTTCAGCCCTTTTTTTATTGAAATGTTTTAGACCGGTCTACTACCTGCAGGGCGCTCTGTGTGGGGAAATTCTAGGTTCGACAGGCAGTATAGAGTTGTCACCAAATTTCGCGGATGATAGTTCTAGACCATTTATGTGAGGGGCTGTGTATGCGTGTTTTGGACTTTTCGTTTGGCGCGTTTGGTAAGAAAAGTTCGAAAGGTCGTGTTGGTAATATTGACCTCATTGCTGACATGATTGTTTCTGATCTTGAACGCCGTGATAGACGCGCTGCCTGGTCAAAGTTAGGCTTCGCTGCATGTTCGATGCAACCAGTAATGTTTCGTAGAGTTGTTGGTACCACCATTAGAAGGTGTATGTCTGGCCGTGGATTTCGTCTGGAACTAAATTTACCTGGATTGGAAGATGCGACGATTGGCTCTTCAAGCTTCAATTTGACTAACACATCTAATCAATCCCTTTTAAGAATGTTAGCCATCTCCGAGAGAAGAGCAAGAGTCGGCTAGCACGGGTTGATCGTTTCAGAAAAAAGTTACTATTCGTATTTATTTGTCACATCGTTTTGGTTAGTGTCATTGAGCGATTGTCTGAATCTTCGGATGATTCGTTCTCCTTACTAATCAATTTTTCTTTTACGAGCGTGACCAATGAAAAGAATTCATAAAATATCAGCTACAG
>CALRJJ020000513.1:0-4472 GCA_943367505.1 Flavobacterium psychrophilum
GATGAGCAGACCAAGGCATTGCCGGGCCAGTTCTCTATTTTCCCAGGGCAGTATCGGTCCGTGAGGGGCGACTAAAAATCCGGGATTGCTATCGGCTGCATAGTACAGCAAGCAGCCGGCCACGAGGTTCTCACCCTGGAAGATACCTAGGCGATAATGTTTCAACCCTTGGGCGTGCTTGAACTGCGCCCACTCTATGCTTTGCATAAAGCCGCTGGCTGGATTTTCTGCCACAAAGTTATTCCATTGCCTCGAGCTAGGGTTTTCTAGCTCGAGGCCCTCTAGAATGTGCAGCTCAAGGCCTTCCATCTAGCTAGCTTTGGAAATTGGTTAGAAGCTTATTGATAGCCGCGGTCTCTGCCGGCATGGCGTTGAGCTCAGCTTGCACCGAATCAACTCGTTTTTGCGCTCTGTTGATTTGATTACCAAGTCGTCTTATTGCTTCCGCTCTCGGTATTTGCTTCGTGCCGAACTGCACCATATCTTGGCCCTGGTCTTGGCTCTGGTTCTGACCTTGGGCTTGATTTTGGCTTTGCAGATTGTTTAAGCGCGTAGTCATTTTTTGTACATGACCTTGAGCTTCTTGCAATTCTTGATTGAGACTATCTATGTTTGAGCTACTGTCTTTGGCCAGGCTGGCTAAGTAAGTGGCTATGATTGGTGTCAATTCCTTTGGATATGGTTCGTTTAATTTGGTCACGCCTAGGTCTTTGTACCAGTGGTGTCCGTCTGTATAAACAAGCTCGCCATTGGCTCTTTTCATGATTACAAACTTGCCGCTGGCGTCTCCCCAGGCACTGCTAAACAGTTCAAAGGCACCGGCTACTGGTGGCTCTTGTGGCTCGGGTGGCCGCTCTTGTGGGTCAGCAAAGTTTTGCTCGGCTTTTTCTAAAAGCATTGCTGTGTTCTGCATGTTTTGAACTTCGGAGGCATCTCTTTGACCGTTAAAGCCATTGCCTTGATCGTTGCCACTATCGTTCGAGCTGCTGTCATCAGAACTATTATCGCCTGATGAGCTATTTGCGCTCTGTGAGGCCCGTCTCAAGCCTGTTGCTTGTTGTTTTAGTTCCGATGAAATGTGCCAGATCAAAGTGGGATTGTTGTACAGTGAAACTATTATTGTGCCACTTTGCTGATCAATTAGATCTGAGCTATTGGATGTTACTCGCAAATAAGCGCTGTCTGTGATTGGCATTACAGTAACGCCGCTGGGCAATACATCAACGTCTGGGCCAAGTCTGTACGCTGATTGCAGCAAGTTGCTGCTCACTGACTTGGTGGCATTATCACTATTGCTATTGGCCGAAGATGCATAACTTGTTGGTGCCGAGGTATTGTAATTTTGAATGGTGCGGCTGGAGTTATCATAGTTGTACTGTCTGGCAGGATATTGATTACCCTGGCTGTCGACAGATTGATTGTTGCTGCCAAAATTTAGATTGATAAATCCGGGACCAGTGGCGTAGTTGAGGGGGTTATACCAGCCCCATCCACCGCCCCAGCCACCCCAGCCGCCGCCCCAGCCACCACCCCAACCATGGTATCCCCAGTGGTTCCAGTGATCGGCGCGAGCCCAACCGCCCCAGTGACCGCGGTCGCGTCCCCAGCCGCCGTTCCAGCCGCGATTGCCGCGATCAAAACCACGGCCACCTCTGTCTCCCCTATCTCCTCTGTCGCCTCTGTCACCACCTCTATCGCCGCCACGGCCACCTTCGTGACCGCCACCGCCTTCGTGGCCTCCACCGTGTCCGCCACCGCCTTTGCCGTAGGCTGAGTCAGGGAAGATAAAGTTCGCCAGTATGACTACAACTGCAAGCGTGGTTATGACGCGTTTGCCGAGATTGAGTAGTGATTCCCAATCGCCGCTCCAGTCGACGAGCTTTTCTTTGAGCAAATTGAGTTCGCTGACAATACGAAGCGGTAGTTCTGAAGCGCGTTTGAGCAGGGTGTCTACTAATGTCTTCAGGTCTAAGGCTTCTAAGAAAGTACCGGGATCGACGACGAAACGAGAAAGCAAAAGCTTTGTCTTTTGCGGCTGCAGGCCAGGCATTAAGGAGATTACGTCTTCGAATAACTCTTGTTCTTTGGCCCTAGTCTCGGCGCTAGCTGCAATTAACGGCATGCTTTCATAGTCTGCCTTCAAGGCGTTCCACATAGCATTGCTGGCCGCTTCTGCCTGCACTTTTGCCAGGGCAAAGGGCCGGTCTGTTTCTAAATAAGAGAGGAAAATTGAGCAACCATTCTGTTCTGGTTGTGAAACGGCCTGCAGCTTTTCAAAATTGGCTGGGAATAAGAAGAGATTTTCAAAGCCAGCCAGTGCTGGTGCTTCTATGGGCGACTGGCTTGAGGTGGCCAGTAAGAATCCCCAGTCTGGGCCATAGCCAAGCTCACTGAAGGACGGGATGGTAACGCGGTAGGGCCGGCTCTCAAGGCCAGCAGCCCGCATACTGTTGAAGATGCTCCAGTAGGCGTTTGGGGTGTTCGATGGTGATACGCCGTTAGTGGCAAGAACTGCGCCGGGCGCCATTATTGCTGCCATAGAGCGGTACCATTCTACGCTGTGGAACTTGGCTCCGGCGGCGTCGCTAGCCACTGTCAGGTCAATGACGATCAGGTCATATTGTTTCTTTTGCTGCTGGCATTCGGCTACAAATTGCCAGGCGTCGGCGACATGAACCGTGGTGCGCTTGTCTGTCAAGCTGTTGCCATTAAGCTGCGATAGCTCGCCCTTGGCTAAACTCAAGACTTCTGGGTCATAGTCGACTAAATCAATGGTGCCCAGGCTTGGCGACTGCAGCAATTCGCGTGCCGTCAAACCATCGCCGCCGCCAATAATCAGGGCCTTCAAAGTCTTGGGAGTGATTAAATCTGCGCCATTTGCCGCTCGCATTTCAGCCACTTGCAAGGCAGGTTTTGCCAGCCCTTCGTGATAAATTCTTTCGTCGCGCTGGTCAAACTGTAGATCTCCGTCGATGAAGAGGGCAAGAGAGCCGTCAGGTCGGCGATTGAGGAAAGTTGACATGCGTTTCAATTTCTCGCTTAGGGATAGCTTATTAATTTAGCCCAATGACATGTATGCAACATTAAAGAAGCACTTTTAATACTGCTCGGGCGTTCAGAGGTTATACTTCCCTTGACGACTTCCTCTTTGGCTTGTATAGCGTCTTTTACCTCTTTTCGGGTGTCCCATGAGTTCCCTTCTGAAAATGTTGCTTTGCAGCTTGATAGCCTTGCCGGTGCTTCCGGTTTGGGCTGGGGAAGCCGATACTGCGGAGGCTGTCGCTAAAGAGCCGACTGCGCCTGTGGCTTTAGCAATCAAAAAGACCTTGTCCAAGAGCAAGCCGGCAGCGGCCAAAGAGAAAAAGCCGTTTTACTTAAATCCGTTCAAGCGCATTGCCCACGACAGTAAGGTTATTTTGGCACCCCTTATTGAAAATGTCGGGGTTCCTCTTAAGGCGACAGAAGATAACTTGAAAGCCTTGCAGAGCCCGTTGCGCAATCTGGAAGAACCACTTAGTGGTATCAAGACTTCGGTTGGTGAGCTGAGAGAACCACTTGAAGATTTGAAAAAACCGATGGTCGAAGTCAAGCAACCGATCGTTGAATTGCGCAAGCCAATCGCTGCATTGAAACAGCCTCTCGCCGATCTACGCCAACCTATAACTGAGCTGTCTAAGCCAATTCGCGAACTAAATGCGCCGATTGATCATTTGCAACGCAGTATGAATTCTTTGCCCAAGCCAATTGAGAGTTTAGCTGAGCCCTTAGGTCAGTTGAAAAAGCCGCTTGATGGTATTGCCGCACCGTTAAACAATCTTGAGCCTAGTGTGCGTAATTTAGCGCCACCTGTCACTGAGCTTTCTGGTTCGGTAAACATTTTGCAGGCGCAAGTGGCATCACTTGCTGGTGAGATGAAGGTACTGCGCCAGTCGCTACTGAACATTTGCGTTTATATCAGCTTGGCCATTGTATTAGGCTGTGGAATGATTTCAGGCACTTTGATCTGGCTCATTACCCACTTTGCCCGGAGCTATGATTTGACTCCCACGCAGGCCGGTCGCTATGTTGCCAAAGCCGATGAAGTGATCCATAAGTAGTTTTTTGTTCTTGTGCTTAAACGCTGTCGGTGAGCCGAGCTACTTGAGATGGTTTGTGGTTGTGTGCTTTAGCTTTGTCGTGATTGGCATGCTTTGAGCTTTTCGCCCCCACCTTGGTCTGCGAGTGAGCCGCACTACTCTTGGTGCCTTTCTTGGCGGATGCAATTACTGGTTTAGTGTTGTTAGCGCTGCTTGAGGTCATCACCTGGTCTGACTCTGCTGATTCAGGTCGCGAGATTGATTCGCCCATGTAGATGTGTTTGAAGTCACTACGAAGCCCTGACACTGCTTTGAGCAAATCATGATTACTGTGTAGCGCTACGTGGACCACAACGAAACCGCCGATGAGCAGAATACCGACAAGACCAAGGCAGT
>CALRJJ020000514.1:0-4464 GCA_943367505.1 Flavobacterium psychrophilum
CTTGTTCTTTGACAACTGAGTCAGTAAGCCCTTGTTCTCTTTGCTCAAGCAATTCGCCCACACACATAACTGGAACTAAACCATGTGCTAGAGCCGCTTTTACTTTCAAATTAACAGACTCATTGGTTTCGCCGAAAAACTGTCTTCTTTCGGAATGACCAATCAATACATATTGCACAGCCATGGCTGTCAACATCGGTGGTGATATCTCACCGGTAAATGCACCGCTATCGCGATAATCCATGTTCTGAGCGCCCACCTTGCAAGGACTACCCTTAACTTGGTTTAAGACCTCTGACAGACAAACGAAGGTTGGACATAAGACTATTTCAGGAAGAGCCTCCCCTTTAAATTGAGACGCTACCCCCTCGACAATTGCTTTAGCCAGACTAGTAGCCTCCGCTGGGGTCTTATTCATCTTCCAGTTGCCAGCAATTATTGTCTTACGGCCACCCTGACTACTCATAGATTATTCTCCTCGCTGACCTTATAGATCATTAGAAACAGATGATTCATTCTACATGCCAATCAACTAGAATCACTTATTAGTCAAGCATATTGAAGGCGATTACACTGAAGGCGATTACTATGTCTGAACCCGTATCTGAAGTAAAACCGGCCGACTCGAAAGAGGCTAGGCGCCTGGCTATTCTTAGCTCAAGAGGGCGAAGAGAGGAAGGCGAGGGCTACGAAGAAAAGCCACTGCGACTGCCAGAATGGGTGAAGCGCTCAGTGCTCAACACTGAAGAAAATCGCGAAACCAGAACAATCTTAAAAGAACAAAAGCTCAACACTATTTGCGAAAGTGGCCGCTGCCCTAACAAAGGTGAGTGCTGGGCCAAAGGCACAGCTACATTTATGTTGATGGGCGCTCTCTGCACCCGCACCTGCCGCTTCTGTGCAGTCAATAAAGGCACACCCTCACCATTAGATGAAGATGAACCCGCCCGCATCGCCGAAGCCTCTAAGCAAATGGGTCTAAGACACGTGGTCTTGACCTCGGTCAACCGCGATGATTTACCAGACCAGGGTGCCAATCACTTTGCCCGCACGATCACGGCCATTAAGGACGCCATCCCTGGCGTTGCAGTGGAGGTACTCACCCCTGATTTCCAGGGCCGTCAAGAATGTCTTGAGATCGTACTGGCCGCCGAACCAGTGGTTTACAACCACAACGTTGAGACTGTACCGCGGCTCTACAAGCAAGTTAGACCGGGCTCAAAATATGACCGCTCTCTCAATATTCTAAAAATGGCAAAAGAAATTGCACCCAATATTCCAACCAAATCGGGCTTGATGCTTGGCTGCGGCGAGACCTTTGATGAAGTCAAGGAAGTGCTGCGCGATCTACGTGCTGTCAATTGCGATTTTCTTACCCTCGGTCAGTACTTAAGACCAACCCGCGACCAGCTTCCTGTCAAGCGCTATGTTGAACCGACAGAATTTGAGGAACTTGGTCAGTACGCCTGGAGTATTGGCTTTAAAATGGTTCATTCGGGGCCATTGGTGCGCAGTTCATATCACGCAGAAGAGCTTGCCAACCAACTTTGATTCACCATTTTCTCTATGGCTCTTTCGCAAATGGAGGTAGGGCAATAAGCGACGATTCAAGCTTTGCTCCTCCCAGCGCCCCGGAAGATAATTCGGAGCTTGCTCAAGCACGCCGTCTACTAGATAAAGGGCAGCTTGAGCAATGCCGCGCAATTATTGCGAATTACTGGCTGCAAAATCCATACGAGCAAGGCGCAGTAATGCTCTTTAGTGACTTAGTCAAAGCACTGGGCCGAGAAGAAGTGGCAGCCAAGCTTGACAATTTTGCCGCCAAACTGAGCGGTTCACTCTCACCTTACAAACATCACCAAGAAATATTTGAAGCTGGCTATGCCCTGGTTGAAATTTGCCAACATGAGCTGGCCGCCATGTTGCTCAAAGAATTGCAGCGAGAGCTGCCCGATGACCCGCTAGTGAACTACGAGCTGGGCTTCTCTTTGATGTCGCTGAAGCGCTTTAAAGAAGCGCGCAAGTATTTTGCTTTAGCCGTAAACGCCAAAGAAGACTTTGATGCCATGCTCAATTTGTGCGTTTGCGAAACCTTAGAGCGCAACCTAGAAGGTGCTCGCCGACTAATTACGGAGCTAACTCCTCTAGCCCAAAGTGAGGAAGAGAAATTAGAACTGGCCCACCGCAAAATTGTGCTCGCTCGCCTAGAAAGTCTCGGCAGCAAGAAACAACTAAATAGTCGCGATTGGCTTTATGCCCTGTATGGCAGCATTTTACTGAGACCCGGTCTGAAAAGTCTAAAGAGCTTCGCCCCAGCATCGGGCAAAACTGAAGCGGCTGAATTAAAAGATGACGTCAGCCAAGTAGCCTCAATGCTTGTGATTTTGCGTGGGCTGCTCACCGGTCTATCTCTTGAAACCGAAGGAGTAGAATACTATTCGCTGCGCTCCAGGCCCATAAGCAATGCCCTTAGTCAGCTAATGGAAGTTGACTATGATGCCTATCGCGGTCCGGACAGACCAGACCAAGTAATTCTTTTGATGTGCTGGACAACAGACATTCTTGGTCCCCATGCCGCCTTCATTGAAAACTCGATGAAGCGTTCTCTATTTGCTTACGGCCTCAGCCCGGTGGCGCCACTACCAATAGTGCCAGATATAATTGGCTGTTTAGCCTATGACGTAGTTATGCCGTGGGAAAGCAAATACCAAGAGCCTTCCAATAAAGACATCGCTTTAATTACAGAGCAAATATACGCCAGAGCCTGCGACCTTGAATCAGATCCAACCCTGCTGCGCGAAACTCAAGAAGCGGTTGACTACTATCTAGAAAAGCGGCATCTACTCGTTCTAAATAATCCAGAAGCTTTCCCCAATCGTCCTGAGTACACAGCAGAATTACCTGAATTGCCAGACGCGCCAGAAATCTAATGAATATTCTCACCAAGTTTATTCATGCCACTTCTTACGTCACCATCATTCCTATGGCAAGAATATTGCCAGCAAGTTCTGTCACTGAAGAGAGCTTGAACGGCTTGGCCGTCTATTTACCGGCCGTGGGTTTGCTGATCGGAACGATATTAGCTGCCACTTGTTTGACCTTAGAAACTCTCCACACTGCCAATTTCTTATTGGCTACACTGATCACAATTTTATGGCTAACCCTTACTGGCGGCCTGCATTTTGATGGTTTGATGGACACAGCCGATGGTATTTTTTCGCACCGCAGCAAAGAGCGCATGCTCGAAATCATGCAAGACAGTCGTGTCGGCAACTTTGCTGTAATGGTAGGGGTGGCTACTTTTGCCTTAAAAATTGCAGCCTTGACGGCCCTACCAGCCCGCGCCCTTCCACTTTTTCTTCTCTTTGCCCCCAGCTTTGCCCGCCTGGCTGAAGCCTTTGCTATAGGTGCCTTTCCTTATGCTCGAGCCGAAGGCAAAGGCAAAATTTGGCACGACACAATGCGATTTCCCCAAGATGTTTTCGCGGCAACACTTCTGCCTTTATGCTTATTAGCAGGGGTAATCGTACTTTCACACGGCACCTTATTGCTGCCGCTGGCGCTCTACTTCGCCATCGCCTGTGGTGTGGGCCTGAGCAGTGCAGCTTATCTCAACAGCCGCCTTGGTGGCCAGACTGGCGATACCTATGGGGCCGTAGTAGAGCTAACAGAAACAATTTCATTGACTCTACTGGCGCTGATCATCAGATAAGTCTTACGGCGATTCTTTGCTCTCTCTTGCAGATGCCACACCAGGAATCTTGTAGAAGAAGAAAGCAAAAATTACTACCAAAAGCAAGGCGTACCACTGCTTTAGGGGAGCTACTGGTAAGAACATAAAAGAGACATAGTACAAGTTGCAACACCACCAGGTAGCCAGGCGCAAGAACTTCACCCGACCGGCTTCTACGCCCCAGAGATGACCCTGGAAAGCTATGACAGCGAGCAGTCCAAGACCACAAAAATCGTAGAAGAGAAAATGCGGCAAAACCAGAGGCAAAACAAATAAGCCCTCTAGCATTACTAGTGCTAAAGCCGCTCGCTGGGCTCGCACCTCTGCCACAGTGGGTGCGCCGTCGCTATTAGATTGGGTCGCAAAAATAGGCTTGGCGTCATTAAGTATGGCCGTAGCGCGCCAGAGAGCAAACAAACCAATCAAGGCCGCCAAGCCATAGGCCACCAACTTGGTTGCCCCATGACCAGGAAAAGTCTGCACTATCACCGCCGGTAGTGACACCACCATATAGGCGGGAAATTGATAGCCAGCCTTGGCAAAGATGGTATCGGACATTTTAAAACTATTGAGCCATTCCACAAACAGATTGGGGCCGAGGGCAAATACGGTGGCCAAACCAAACACCAATAAACCGAGAGCAAAGCCAATAGTGGCCTTCGGTCGCTTGCTGAAAAACAATGCCCCACAAACAAGCAGAACTGTCGGTAAGAACTGCGGCTTCAGTACAA
>CALRJJ020000515.1:0-4461 GCA_943367505.1 Flavobacterium psychrophilum
GCTTGATTGGAACACATTCCATGGGAGCCAAACCAGACAAAGAGATCGGGAATTAGCAATAAGATAAAGCAGATGGTAAGAAAGCCCAACAGTATTCTGTATACTGCCACCGAGAGTGGTGAAATTTCGGAGAACCAAAACCTGTCCCAGGCTTGCAATATTGTATAAATGCTCATCTATGCATTACCCCATCCAAGTCTTGCGCTGTAATGGGATAGACGCCCAGCACTTTCGAGTCTGACTGCGGTGGGTTGGGTTTCCTAATGCCTTCTTCCATTGGCAAAATGGCTGAGGAAAAGCGAATCAGCGACACCAAAATTGGTGGGTTATCTAGGTCGAAGTAGTTTGTGCGGGCAACATAGCGAGCAATATCGGGCCAGACCACTGGAACATTCCAGGCGGCATTGTCATCAAAAAATTTGCGATAGCGCTCTTTGGGAATTTTAGTGAAAAAATCAAGTCTCTCCATGCGGGGATAGGTCCAAAGTCGACTGGAGCCGTCCTGGTAGGTGACAATAGCTGTCAAATGCGGATTTGTACTGCGAGGTCCCGGGGAAAATACATTCCACGATTGTTCTAATCCCATAAACGCATAGTAACCAAAGAAAAAATGATTGACGTTATTTATATAGGGATGATTGTTGAATAAATAGCAATAGTTGAGGGTGCAGTGCAAAATTAGAAAGGCCGAAATAATTGGCTTTCTGATGCGTGCCCATTCTTCGCGACTAAGAAGCTCGTTTAGAATCGAATTTTTTCGAACAGGTTTAAGTTGTTTGTTAGTCAAAATCTACACTGAATCTGCACTAAATTTGGTACAAGATTTACTTTTTGACTAGCGATGACTGTCTTCGAGAGCTTTCTTTTCGCCTTTGACGACTTTGACTTCGCTAGTTTTCTTCTCATGCTCTAGCGTATCAATCAGTTCGATTAGGCACAAGCGGTGCCAGTTCCAATCTACTTGTCCAGCTGGTGCGCTAGAGGCAAAGTTGATTGCCTTTCGCAGTTGTTTTTCAGCTTCTGGGTACATACGCAACTTCTTGTAACCAAGGCCCTGATGTAGGTGCACGTTAAAGAACCAGCGAGGTAACGGGCGCTTTTCGGCCGGTTGCTTATAAAAAATGTGCGAACCCAAAATGGCATACTTTAGCGATTCTTTGTCTTTACCTTCCATGTGCAAAGCCGTGCACAATCTGGCGCAGTACTGACCAAGTTTGGTTTCACCAGCAGCTGATTTAACTGCATCGTCTAACTTACTCATCAAAAGTGTTTCGGCTTCGGCAACCTTCAACTGGTCAATTAGTTTAATTGCCTTGACAAATTCTGCTTCCGGGAATGGAACTTTGCTGTCTGGGGTTCCTGAGACAAATCGTTTTTCTTCTTCGGGACTGACGAAAAGTTCTTCGCTGTTTTGAGCCTGAAGAGCTGGGTCAACCTTCCCTGCACTGTTTGAGCCACCGCTTGTGGTAGAAGATGGTTCGCTACAACCAGCCAAGCCAAGTGGAAGGCTCAAGGCCGCGGCCAGAAGGCAAACGAATGCTGGAACCGTTTGTCGAGCTTGTTCATTGCGAAGACGCATCAATTTCCTACTTCCTTAATTACCTTGACTATTTAGTAAGTGCAGGAAAGATAATAACTCATATTTGCAAGTAATTTCTGCAAAATTTTGACTGGTTGCAAGGAGCTGCGGCGAAGGCGCAGTTTTCTAGTCATGGTTTATTCTTACTTTAGTTTGTCATTGAGGCGCAAGAGAAATCCCCGCAAGAGGTCAAATTCTCTTTTGTTTGGCCGCATCTTTTGTAAGGCGCTACGCAGCTGCATGGTCACTAGATCGCGGTTATATCGGCGCGAAAAATTGGCCCGGTCCATTAGTTCGCTCGTCAGATTCATGAGCTCGTCTTCTTCAGCACCGCATGGCAATATTTCACTGCTGACCTGCTTGTGGTTGTGCAAGCCTTCCATGCGGCTCAGTTCGTATGCCACTATCCCTAGTGCCTGCGCTAAGTTGAGACTGGCAAAGGTGGGTTCTGTCGGCACTAGTATGAGTTCGTGACAGCGAGCTATTTCTTCTCTTGTTAAACCGTCCCGTTCGTCGCCGAAGACAAAAGCTATTTTGTTCTCTTTAGTTAAGTCTTGCTGGTGCAGTTTTTCCACTAAATGTCCCAAGGCCTCAGGCTCTTCCGTGCGATGCTGACAGGCTGAGGTGGAAAAAGCCAAATTTATATCGCTCAGAGCTTGAGACAGAGAGCTTTCTACTTTTGCCTTTTTCAAGACATCAAAGGCGTCAACAGCCATTTTCCGTGCTTCGGCATCGAGATAGTTGCGAGGAGGATTGACTAGCCGAAGTTGAGAAAAACCGAAGTTTTTCATAACTCTGGCCGTAGAGCCAATATTGCCAAGAAAATTTGGACGCACCAATATGAAAATGATGTTGTCTTTGTTCATCTATTTGTTAGATCTTAGAACTATAGGTGAAAGCAAAATGGCGACAGCTGTGAGCCCTGCGCCTAGCACATTGAGTTCTTTGAGAAAATAGAGGCCCGATACCACAGCCAAAGTTTTTTCAATAGGCATGCTACAAAGGGCATAGATGAGCACTAAGATCGTATCTTTGGCCGCAAGGAATTGGGGCAGTTGCTTCTGTGATAAATGCGTGAGCAGATGGTGATACCAGTCAGGTAATATCAAACCGGCAATTGTAGCCATTGCTGTTAGCGTGGCATAGCAAATGAACCAGGTGTGTGACCAGGCCCCAAGTAAATAAAGCGAGAGTGATGCTAGTGTCACCACCTGTAAGATCACTCTTTTGCGCGCCAGGCGGCTGAGGAAAATTGAGAGAACGGCGCCACCAGCACAGGCTAGACTAAGGGAGGCACTGAGATTGCTGATCATGAAAGTGCCAGCTTGATTGCACTCTATTGCAAAAAGCAAACTGACAAACATTGGTGCAAACAGCGGCAGGTAGAGGGCGACTGTCGCCGTAAGAAATCTTGCAAATTGCCATGGACGCATATCGGCTGCTTGACTGGGGTTGTGATGTTCGACAGAGGCAATAGCCTGCCGCACAAGGTCTTCTTTATCTTTGAATCTGGCCAGACTCTTCCAGCCATAATGTGATGATCCGATGGCTAGGGCGTATAAAAACAATAGAGCAAGGCTGAAATTGCTAATAGGCTCCGATACTATCAGCGGTGCAAAGTAGAGAGCTGCCCATTGTCCGGCGAAGAACGCGGCGATAATAAAGCTGAGATATGGCAACGGTCTAGAAGCCGATTTTCGCAATTGCACAAGGGTGGAGGCTAGGGTCAGTTGTCCTAAGAGAAAAATGGTGGCCAGTGTAATTCCTACGGCAGATTGTGAACCGGCAAAAAAATCTTTAGCCAATACCAGGGTTGATGTCAGAGGAATCAGTGCTCGCAAAGCGATGGTTAAGTTGAGCCAGAGCAATCGCTTATTTGTGAAATTAGCGGAAAAAGATGAAACCGCAAGGCTTACAGGTAGGGCAAAAACCACCAGCGGTAAAAATATGAAGGCCGCTCCAAGGCCCAGGTCTTCGCCCCCTGGTCCGAGAAAAACTGTAGTGGCACCGAGATTAAGGGCGATAATGCGATCGGCAAGAGTGCTAGCAAAGACAAAACTGGCTATCAGGGCAATGGCCTTCCAGTCGTGAGCATTCTTTATGTGATCGCGCTCAATTGCAGCCAACCGTAAGGCCGCTGACTCTGGTTCTGAAAATACTGGATGGTCTATTGCTGAGTGCAGAATCGTTTCCAGAGTGATTGAGGGGAGAGTATATCTTGGGGATATGGGGAAGAAATGGGCGGGCTAAGGGTTTCCACTACTAAGTGTCTTCTATTTTTGCTCGTTTACGTTATTAAGAGACTCTTAGTTGACTTTCTTCTAAACTTTCGGCCGGCGTATATACTGCATTCTTAATACTAGTTCGGCATTGGTTTTGTGCGAGAATCACTTCCCATGAGCCTATTCATCAAAGTATTGGCAGCTTTAGCTGGTCTTCTTTTCCTACAGTTTCCCGCCTTTGCTGCGACCACTGAGGCCGCTGCCACTGGTTCGGATGCTAAAGCTGACCGCAAGGCTGAGTATGCCGCCGAGGACAAGGCTAAAGGGATAAAACGAGCCAATGCTCCCTGTATCGCCTGGAGCGATCCCGATGTGCCAACCCGAGCGGTACTTCTCTGTATTCACGGTCTGGGCTTGCACAAAGATACTTATGAGGCCTTTGGCAAACGCATGCAAGCCCTTGGTATAGCTACTTATGCTATTGATGTACGTGGTTTCGGTGACTTTATGGCCTCTAAGGGGCAGCGCACCTGCGATTTTGATGGCTGCTTGAGTGATGTGCGCCGCAGTTTAATTGCTATTCGCCGGGCCAATCCGAATAAACCAGTTTTTCTCCTCGGTGAGTCTATGGGCGGTGCCATTGCTTTGCGCGTCACTTCT
>CALRJJ020000516.1:0-4457 GCA_943367505.1 Flavobacterium psychrophilum
AAATCACTCCTGGCGCGTCTGATAGACCTGGACAGGGGCTCTCAATTATTTGGTGCAAAAGACCATCACTACTCTCTCAATGCACCGTTAGATGAGAGCCTGGTAACGGCTTTTGAAGCTGAGCATGAACTGTATCTTCCAGATGATTATCGCTACTTTCTAACTGAAGTCGGCAATGGCGGTGCCGGGCCATACTATGGTGTATTTCCTCTAGGGAAGAGTGATTCAAGCCCAACAGGATTGGAAAACTGGGATAAATTGATTGGTGCAATAAACGAACCCTTTCCACATCGAACGGCCTGGAACATTTCTTATCCTGATGAAATCAGCGGAAACGGAGCAGAGCTTGACCAATTTGAAAGCGTTTATTTTGCCGCTGAAAACTTGAATGGTGCTATTCCAATCTGCCATCAAGGTTGCGGTTTGAGAATATGGCTGGTAGTTAAAGGTGATCAAGCCGGGTCGCTCTGGTTTGATAGAAGGGCAAATAGAAACGGCTTAGCGCCACTACTGGATGATGATGGTCACACTGTTACCTTTTCTAAATGGTATATGCACTGGCTTTCTAGTAGTGTTGCCGCGCTTGAGGCGCAAGCAGCAGAGCCGCTTTCATTTGATGAGATTACCGAACGAAGAAGAAAACGATTAACCAAGCAACTGAAATGGCTTTCAGGCTCATTCCTTGCATTTACGTTAATGACTGTGGTGCTTGAGTATCCACGCCCCTTTTACTATTTCTTTTGGAATCACGATTTTCCCATCGGTGTTCGTTCACTTGTAGCCGATGCGCTTGAAGACTCGCACTGGCTCTATTCGAAAAATGAAAGAGAAGTGAGAGAACTATTGCCCAAGGGTAATCGATTTGATGACGCTGTTGTAAATGGAAACGGAGACAAAATATTGAGTTGGGATGTAGCCGGTCTCGGCGATTTGAGCGGCCGAATCCTGTACGTAACTCTTCGAAACGACAAAGTGGTCGAAACTCAAGTTATTGGAGGTGATGATGGAAAGGCTTTCCGCGTTGCAAATTGACGTAATAACTTAGACTGGCTGTTCCCGCTATAGGTTTTTCGCCTCAGCGAGTTGTAACTGCAACGACATAGCCCGTCTCTTACCCGCCATTTGACTTAATGAGAAGGTTGGTCCTGCGACAGGCTTCCCGCAAAGTGTTCCACCTCAAGAATCACGACTGTTTAAGTTAGTCACTTAACTAAATTTCCCAAGTTTATAGAACATTGATAAAGTGACTGGATAAGTGACACAAAATCGACTGTTTTTACCTCAAAACAGAATGTCTCGCAAACGGCCGTATAATTGACAGCACAAAAAGGGGAGCAAAAACATTGCTAATTGGCTACATGCGGGTTTCAAAGGCTGACGGCTCCCAAACTGTCGACTTGCAGAAGGAAGCTCTCACAGCCGCTGGCGTCACAAAGAAGCGCATGTATGAGGACCAAGCCTCCGGTAAGAAAGACGACCGCCCTGGTCTAGAGAATTGCCTCAAGGCACTTAGAGAAGGCGATACCCTAATTGTTTGGAAGCTCGATCGTCTTGGCCGCGACCTTACTCACTTGGTTAATCTCATTCAGGAGCTATCAAAGCGCGGAGTTAAGCTCAAGGTTCTAACCGGCCACGGTGCCAGTATCGACACGACCACTGCTTCTGGCAAACTGGTCTTTGGAATCTTCGCAGCACTCGCCGAATTTGAGGCTGCCCTTATCTCTGAGCGAACCAGGGCCGGGCTAGCCGCCGCCAGAGCACGAGGAAGAGTTGGTGGTCGCCGCCACACGATGACGCCTGCGAAAGTGCACATGGCCAAGGCAGCAATGGGCAAACCCGACACGGTGGTCAATGATCTGTGCCAGGAGCTAGGTATAAGCCGCCAGACTCTCTACCGCTACGTCAGCCCGACTGGGGCTCTACGGCCTGACGGGAGGAAGCTTCTCAAGAAGCGATAAACGGCAGAGCCCACTTGGCACTCTCTGCTGGATGCTCGGACTATCAACAAGATCGCCCTAGGCTGATTGTCTTAGGCGGGTTACCTTAGCGGTACGATTTCATCGTACCCAATTTGACAAATTTTCAAGAGCTGGTTTTGAAGCTGCTGCAATTTATCAGCAGCTTCAAAACCAGCACAAGGGAAGATGGCAGAAAGCGCTTGCTGGCACCTCTTACTCCACACCACTAAAGGCCGCATGGTTAACCAGGGCTACCTGGCAATTCACGAGAACATAGCCTAAATCGTTCATTTTCGGTAGCTCTAATCAGCCTAAAGCACTCTATAGTAGAAAGTTTTTCAAAAAGAAAAAATGAGTGCCACTAATTACGGTGACACCCACAAGTTTAAAATTTAAGTTGATCAACTCATCGGCAATTTGTTTAAATCCGGCCAAAACCAACATTGTTGCGCTATTGTTCTTTAAAGCGCCCCAGCAGAAAATGTTGACTAATGACAAACATAGCTGCCAGTAGCGGCAAATGCCGGGTTCGAGTTAACCATTCCTAGCGGATTCGTGTCTGTGTCAATCCAATAATGGCAAAAATTTTGACAGCCGCAAGCAAGACGCTTACTGACACTCAAACTGGTTCTTGAAAGAATAGTGTTTTTGCCGAGTTGTAAATACGAGACGTTTTTGCGCTTATACGGCTAATACATCTGGCACTGCAAGGCCTGATTCTTCTTGAAGTGTTTTGTGTGTAAATTGGCGAATTATTTTGCCGAATTCTTGGCGAATTATTTGGCAAATATTGGCGAATTATTTGGCAATCCACCACCCAGCCAAATAATACCGTATATAGTGCCATCACTCAGCCAAGATTCGAACAACAGATGTTCGTCCAATTTTTAGCTTACGAGCAATGGCAGCCTTAGTCATCCCCTGAGCGTAAAGGCTGTGAATCCGCTTCTTGTGCAGACTTGCAGTTCTAGGTCTGCCATGAAGTATACCTTTCGCCTTAGCCTGAGCAATGCCAATCTTAATGCGTTGTCCTCGCATCTCTTTGTCCAAGCTCGAAAACTTGGACAGTATTCCAAGCACTACTCCGCCCACTTTGGTCTTTACGTCGAACGCTTCCGCGACAGATACGAACCCTACTCCATGCGTAGTTAGATCCTCTAAGGTAATGACCAAATCGGTTAAAGAGCTGCCCCAGACTTCTATCCGCCAAACGAGGATAACATCGATCTCCCTCGCTCTGGCCGCATCTAGAACAGCGTCGCGTTTCTGGCTGCCAGTGGCTCCAACAGATATATCATGCATAACTAAGGCAAGCTTCCAACCTTTAAGGTGGGCATAGCTCCTCAGAGCTTTTTCTTGCATAGAAACAGACTTTCGATCATTCGGCAAAGCCTTTATATATAACGCAGCACGCATTCTGATACCGCCCACATATGCAGTGTTTTCCTTAGAAAACTATAGCCCACCTTCAACAAAATTGGGGCTTGCTTTTTTGAGATTTTAGTGTCCAATAACTATAGTTAATAGACGTCATGGGCTAGAAAAGTTGACCCCGGAAGAAACAGCCCTAGAGCGCTACTATAAAATTAGACCGTTTTTCGATGGCGAGGCCAGCCTTCAACAGATATCGGAAACAACCAATACTGCGCCTCGAACCCTATATAACTGGGTTCAAGCATTTAAGAAGAATGGTCTGACTGGTCTCGCGCCACTGCAACGGAAAGACAAAGGCAAAAGAAGAGCAGCCTCCGAAGATATAGTACAGGTAATTAAGGGCCTGTATTTGAAATCACCATCAGCGCCGGTTAGCGCTGTCTACAGAACTGTTGAACAGTTATGCCTTAGAAACAATTGGCGAGTACCTAGCTACGATGTGGTGCACGATGTCGCCTCGAAGATAGCGCCCGATCTAAGAACTTTAGCCCACGAGGGCGACAAGGCCACCAGCAGGCGTATGAGTTAATCCACAGGCGAGAGGCAGATCGCCCTAATGAAATTTGGCAAGCAGACCATACATCCTTGGATCTGTTTTTAATCGACTCCCAAGAACGACTGGCCAAACCTTGGCTAACCGCGATCCTCGACGACTACAGCCGTGCCATTGCTGGTTACTACATAGGGTTTGAACCACCATCTTCCATGCGCATTGGAAGCGCTCTAAGGCAGGCTATTTGGTCAAAAGACGACCCAGATTGGCGGATCTGTGGAATTCCAGAGAAGCTATACTCCGACTGCGGCAGTGATTTTCGGTCTGAGCACATCGAGCAAGTTTCCATCGCCTTGAAGTTCGAACTCATAAATACACTACCTGGCAAGCCCCAGGGAAAGGGCAAGTTAGAGCGCTTTTTCGGCACCGTAAACCAAATGTTTTTACCTGCAATCCCTGGTTTCGACCTGCGGAAAAACAGCAAATTAGAAAACCTGCTCACGCTTAGAGAATTTGACGATCGGTTCAGACTCTGGCTCATTCATCAATATTCATCGCACAAGCATTCCGAA
>CALRJJ020000517.1:0-4444 GCA_943367505.1 Flavobacterium psychrophilum
TACACGCATTTCAAAAATCAAATCATCGACAATGCCAAGCACGTCGGTCATCGACTTATAGCGGTCATCAGGCTGCTTTGCCATCATGCGCTTGACCACGCGATCAAGTACGTCGGGAATTTCAGGGTTGAGACGTTTGGCTGATGGCACCGGTGCATTAGTATGCTTCATTGCCATCTCAATCATTCCCTGGGCGCGGAAAGGCAATTGCCCAGTGCACATTTCAAAGAACAAGATGCCCATCGAATAAATATCAGAGCGGTGGTCTTGTTGTTCGCCGCGACAAAGTTCTGGAGACATATAAGCGGGTGTACCCATGCCCTTAGTGGCTGAGTTGAGATAAACTCGACCAACCAGCAAGCGCGCTAGACCAAAGTCTCCAATCTTCAAATCGCCTTCATTGGTAATAAATATGTTGTCGGCTTTGACGTCCTGGTGAACCACCCCTCTTTTATGGGCGAAAGATAAACCGGAGGCCAATTGCTTCATCCAGTTGAGGCAATGTTCTAAAGGAAGAGGGCCCTGAGCCACCCGGGCTGCCAGATTGCCGCCAGGTAGGTACTCCATGGCCACGAAATGGTGCTCTCGGCTGTTGCGAACTTCGGCACCAATATCAAAAACAGTGACGATATTAGGATGGTCAAGCTGTGCGGCGAGCCGGGCTTCTTCTCTAAATACGTCTACATTTTTCTTATCTGCCATTAAGCTGGGCAGCAGCATTTTAATAGCAACATCGCGCAAGAGCAGCTCGTCTCGGCAATGATAAACAACGCCCATGCCACCCACGCCAATCTCTTCGAGCACCGAATAGTGGCCGTCTTCGAGTTTATCGCCGCGGGTGAATATTTTCGGGGGCAATAGTCTTCAATCTCCTGGCTGCGTGTTTATTATCTTCTGGTAATCTCGGGGTTGTAAGAAGGCGCTAAAATGACAACGTCAACCTCGGGAACTTACGATGAGCCAACCTGCATTAAACCAGTTTAACAGCACTTGCCCTCCGACCGGTGACCAGTCTTCAAGTAATGAAGTTACTTTTGATGCTTCAGCCAATCTAGTAACTAACTTAGCAGTAACGGCTACGGTTGCTCAAGGGCAATTGGTGCTAGAGCAAGAGGCCCAGGCAATATTGCGGGCGAAATCGCGGCTTGGTCCAAGTTTTGACAAAGCCTTAGAGTTGTTGCTCGGCTGCAGCGGCAAAATTGTGGTTACAGGCATGGGTAAATCGGGTCATATTGGCTGCAAGATTGCTGCGACCTTTGCCTCTACTGGTTCTCCAGCCTTTTTCGTACACCCAGCTGAGCTTCGCCACGGCGACTTTGGCATGCTCGACGAGCGCGATCTTGTAATTGCTCTTTCCAGCTCAGGTGAAACTCAAGAAATTAAGTTGGTACTTGAGCCCATCAAGCGACTTGGACTGAAGCTAATTGCCTTAACCGGCAATTTAGAATCGACACTGGCTAAATATTCCGATGTCACCATTGATGTCTCAGTTGAGAAAGAAGCTTGCCCACTGAACCTGGCACCTACCACGTCAACTACTGTTGCTTTGGCCATGGGTGATGCACTAGCTATGGTGCTGATGTCAGAAAAGGGAATTGAGGCAGAAGATTTTGCTAAGAGCCACCCGGGTGGAAATCTTGGACAGAAGCTCATCACCGTCGAAGGCATCATGCGCTGCGGCTTCGATGTGCCGATCGTTTCACTAGATGCCACTCACGAGATGGTTGTCGAAGAAATTGGCAGAAAGAAACTAGGCTTTACAGCAGTCTGCGAAGACGACGGCAAACTCAGAGGAATTATCACTGACGGCGACTTGCGCCGCTCACTATCGAAGTACCGGGAACAAGTCTTTGATAAGAAAGCTCGCGATCTCATGACTGGTGGCCCCAAAACTATTGCCTCACATTCCCTAGCTGTTGAAGCTCTGCGCATGATGGAGAAGCACTCTATCTCTGACATTTTGATTGTTGACGGCAATATGAGACCGGTTGGCCTAATCGACTTGAAAGACTTGCTTAGGGCTGGAATTATCTAAATAGTCGGCCTTGCCGCGACGCGAAGGCGACCATTTTATATCCAGAAAAAATGGCACCACAAGACATCAGAAAGAGACAAATTATCTGTGTGGGTTTAAACAATGCCATTGGCACCCAGATACAGACAAATGCAAGTAAAATCGAAACAAGTGTCCAAGCCTCCTTCGGGGTGGCTGGTCGAGAAGTCTTGCTCGTATAGTCGAATTGACAGCGACAAAAGCAAAAATTTGTGACTGCCGCGACGATAAAACCAGATACGAACAGTATGTCTAAGGCAATTGCCGCGCTCGCAAGCCTAAGCAATAAAAAAAAGAAACTAAGTCCAACGGACAAAAGAGCCGCACCAATTGAGAACATCGCAAGATAACGATGCCGACAATCTCCCGTCTTTATGACAGGGCCAATGGCAGCGGCAGTGCTATTGGGCAGTTCCTCAGGAGTGGTCATACACCCATGTTAGCAGAAGACAAACCAATGCCTTTGCTCAATGGTTTCGGAAATCACAGTTAGCGACTGCCTTTCCTGAACTCAATCTGCTCGGCTTCGCGGCGGGCTAGGATAGTTTGACTATCATCATTTAAATTGGCATCGCGGAAGGGCACCTGTGAGCTTTTGCCGAGGCGACGCAACTCTTCACCGGCAATTTCAAAAATGCAAGAATTTGGCATAGAAAGTAGCTCATGCACTAGCCCTTTGTTGCTCGTCTTTATTGCAATGGTGCCACCGTTTTTGCGGCCAAGACCAGTGGTGCGGAAGACATTAAAGCCCAGTGAAATCAAAGCACCGCGAACAGCTGGAGCGCTAGCATAGGTCAGGAACGCACTGTCATCAGCCATTGATTGGAAGTAATGGCGAAAGAGATCAACGCTCCACAGCTCGGGGACTTTCTTTGGCGAAAAAGGATCGTGGTAAATTAGGTCATATTTCTTAGACTGAGAAGAAGCTCTCTCAAGCAAGAACTGACGCAGATCGCAGACATTGACTCTAAAATTCAAGTCTGCCAGGGTCTGATTTTTTAAAGCAGCAAAGCATGGCTGCGCCAGCACCTCTGGTACTACGGCCAGTACTTCTGGATCTAATTCAACGGCATCGACCTGCAATGAAAACTGCTTTGAGATTGCTAGATAGTTGGCTAGTGCCAAACTGTTATAGCCCAGGCCAAAGCAACTATCCAACACTTGCAACGATCCGCCAGACCGAGCTAGCTGAAGGAACTGCAGGGCCGGTTCAACATAATTTGTGACCGCCTCTGTATATGCACCAGCACGGTTATGATACAACTCGTCAAGATTGTTTTCATGGAGTGAAAGCGAACCATCATCGGTGGTGGCAAGACTAAAATTAGCCATTGGAATTAAGCTCTAGATTTAGAACTATTTTGCCAATATTTTGATCAGCTTCCATTAGCGTGTGCGCAGCAGCAGCTTGTTCTAGAGGAAATACTTTCTCAATAATCGGCTTGACTGCGCCACTGACGAAATAGGGCAGAATGTTCGCTTCAAAAGCTCTGGTAACCTTTGCTTTTTCATCATTACTACGCGATCGCAATGATGTTCCTCTAACAGTAATGCGCTTTGTCAGAAGGGCTGCCAAATTAAGTTCGCACTTGGCCCCTGCCAATAGACCCACTACCATAATGCGACCAAGGCGGCGCACGCATTTGAGGTCTTCTTCCACATAGTTGCCACCAACTAGTTCAAGAACCACGTCAACACCAGAGTTTGATCCAATGGCATTGACTGCATCGGCAAACTGGCCACCTTCAATTGTCAGCACATGATCAAATAGTGCCTTTATTCGCTCAGCTTTAGCCTGCTGCCTTACTGTGCCAATTACTTTTACATTCATCGCTTTAGCGATTTGAGCAGCGGCGATTCCTACGCCACTGGCTGCAGCGCTCACCAGCAAGGTCTCTTGGGCCTTAAGCTCTGCTTGTAAGCAAATAGCATCATAGGCCGTGATATAGGCCTCTGGAATAGCGGCAGCTTCAATGTAAGAAAGATTGGCAGGAATATGCATGACAGTCGAGGCTTCAACGGCAATATACTCCTGGTAAGTACCGGCTGGCGCTAAGCCGAAGACACGGTCGCCAGCCTTAAAATCGCCTACATTTACGTTCGCACCTACGGCCTCCACCACTCCAGCATATTCAAGGCCCAAGACGTCTTGGACTACATCGGCTGGAGCCGGATACTTACCTTTACGCTGCAGGGTATCGGCTCTGTTAATTGCTGTTGCTTTGATCGCCACTAGAATTTGCTCAGCTGAGTAAAGTGGCTTAGAGCGCGTCTGTAACTGCAATACCTCGGGGCCACCGGCTGCTGTAATGACGATTGATCTCAAGATATTTACCTTCCACTTACAAGTTCGAATACTGAACATAACAATAGGGGTCTATTGTCTCAATA
>CALRJJ020000518.1:0-4439 GCA_943367505.1 Flavobacterium psychrophilum
GGAGTGCAACCTTTGGCCACTTTGGCGTTTTGCTCTTCTAAGCGTTTAATTGAATCAATGTGGAAACCAGGAATACCCTGGGGATGCCGCTCAGGGTTGGCAGCCAGGCCCAATAGCCTTATACCATCTGGACTTTCAACGCTGGTGTCTACTTTGACCGAGCTTTGCTCATCCAAAATGCGCGAAGTAGCACGGCGCTCGACCATTTCACTAGCCTGCATACCTTCAATATTGTTATTGCTTCTATCGGGCGTTTCGCCGTGATGTTGAGCCATGATGAAATTCCTTATCGCAAAATCTATATACCACGCCAGGCGATTAATTATCTTGACAACCGCTTAATTCAACGACTAGTGGGGAACCAGTCAAGTGCATCGCTGCATCTGAAAAGATAATATGGTGTCAAGGGGAGCTAAACAATGCGAGGGCTCTCATGTTCGACGTCTCTTTGGGGGAGGAGTCCCACTGAAAGTAGTTGGATTTAAGCTTTCTTCTCCCGAATCGGTCGAAACGGCATCAACCGACCCCGAACTTCCTGAGCTACTAGAAGTAGCAGAGGCACTAATGTCAGCTGCGGTGCTGCCAGACTCAGATACGTCCGGCGCCACCGGAGCCTCGTGCAGAGCAGCCTCCGCCGCCATAGCCATCTGCCCCAAGGGGGTCTGCTCTTCCATGCTAGCCAACTCATCGGCCAACATCCCCACCGGACCGGCCACATCATTAGTAGCCGCTGCCGTGGCCTCAAGTTCGAATGACAGCGATACAGCAAAGGGATTAGGAGCCGATTGATCGCGCTGATGAGTCAAGTTGCCGTCTAGCAATTCACTTAATAAGTCTTCCTCGATCGCCGCAGCGGCGGCCAAAGCAGCAGCCTTTTCCATGGCAGCGGCCTCTTCTGCGGTCATAGCCGGAATATTTGTCTGACTCACCCTTGGGGGCAAAGGAGCAGGGGGCGGCACAAAAGTGGGCTTACGCTCAACGGCCTCGTCAATCTCATCGGGAGGAGGCAGCATCGGCTCATCGAACAACTTATTAGAGCGGCGCCGAGGTCGCGGCCGCTCTTCCGCCACCTGTTCTAGCGCTTTTTCCGCCTGATCTTCAGGGGCAGCGCTGATAGCACCTGAACTCTCACCAGCGGCATTTGGAGAGAAATCAGTAACCGGAGAAATGTCAGCTAAATCGGCCCGCATTTGCGCTTCAGCCTGGGCTTTCTTCTCTTCTTTGGCGTTCAATTTATCTTGAACATCCTCGGCCTCTAACTGCTCAGGGGTGAGTAGTTTATCCAGGGCAATCGGCTCAACGAACGAAGGTAAAGCGCTAGCTGTCGCTGCTTTATCTAGCTCAGGACCTAGCTCAAACTCTAGCTTGAGTTCCTCTTCGCCATAGTCGTAACCAGAGTCATAATCTTCAGCCGATTCTTCATAGGCAGAGGCCTCAAGCTCGGCTGCCCCCTGCTCATCTAGCTCGGCAGAGTGATCTAGCGGAGCGGCACCAGCCACGGTCTTTTCCTGGCCAACAGAATCGCTTCTGACAGCGGCGCTATCGTCTACACTCTCGACCCGTTTGCGCCGCCCACGACTGTCTTCAACGGGCTCCTCTTCCACACTTTCATCTATGGCTCCGAGCCTGGGCGAGATGGCAAAAGCTCGATCGGCTAGCTCTTCCATATCATCCATGATGTCGCGATAACCACTGAGGCGATCACCAGCATTAAATGGAGTGCTAAAACGGGCGCTAGAACCAGCTCCACTAAAGGAAGAATATTTGCCCAAGCCATAGCCAAAACCGCCCAAGTTGCTGGATGGCAGCACCTGGGGCAGACTACTGCTTTCTGACTCTTCTTGATAATCGCTAACACCAGTGCCAATATCGAGGCTAGAAGCAGCTGACCCAGCTATGCCCGCTGCGCCCGGCAGAATTGGGGCACTTCCAGCACCAGCCGAAGGGTTCAAGCTGTTAGTGTAAGCAGCAGTTGAATAGCCCGAAGCACCGGCAGGGGCCCAGTCGAAATCGTCATCGGGAGCGGCCACGGCAAAATCACGACTATTGAAACTTGCAACAGAACCACTCTGTGGACCGGTCGAAGTTCCTATGGCCGAATTAGGCAATTCAGTAGGGCCAGCCAACTCATCGAGGAAAGACTTAAGCTCATTATGGATGCGATCAAGGTCAGCCAAGACTGGAGCAGCCGCTAAAGAAACCTGCTCAGCGCTGGGCTGGTTCTGACCATCGGCAGAATCAATCCCCATGGCAAGCTCAAGCACTTTTTGCTTGACATATGCACTGACCGACTTAAAGCCGCGTTCCCGCGCCAATTTCTGCAGTTGCTCGAACTGCTCCACTTTCAAATTGACTACGATCTGATGCTCGCGCATTGGCCCATTGCTTCCTTTACTGTCATTCTAGCCGAGAATTCGCTATCGCCAACAGCCTCCTGACGAAAAGACTGTTCTATTGCACATTTATTCGCTCGACCGCTGCCACTAATCTAAACGAGTCAATCGAGTTAGGGCTGTCGAGCAAGTTAAGGAGAAGAGGAAATGGACAATCGCGAATACAGCAGACAAGAACAACTGCGAGAAAATCTACTCAACAAAGCTGCACTTAGTAAAATCGATCAACAAGAAATCTGTAGCTCGCATCCTAGCGCCCATCTCTGGCAAGACGCCTACCGCGAAACAGCTGCATATCTTAGCAAAGAGCAAAAGTCGAGCCAGCAAGCACTGCACGACGTAAGCAACTACATCAAAGCCGAGCCTGGCGATACCAGAGTGCAAGCCATGCTGGGGGTTGGCAGCGCAGCATTTGCCATTACCGCTGCCGTTGTCGAATCTCCCGTAATCATTGGCGCCGCCAGCCTTGGTGCTGTTGCTTGCGGTGGTGCCTTTATCTGGTCCGGAGCCAATAGTGCCATGAAACACTACACCGGCAAAGACTTACAGGGAAGATAGATTAATCCCCAGCCACCATCATCGAAGCAATCTTGATTGTCGGAGAAACAGTGCTAGAGCGGAAAATCAAGTCATTACCAACGGCATCAATGTTGGCAAACATCTCCAGCATATTGCCAGCTATGGTGATGCCTTCCACGGGAAAAGTTAGCTCACCGTTCTCAATCCACAAACCAGATGCACCCCGTGAATAATCGCCCGTAACCACGTTAAAACCAGGCCCCGAGACACTTGTAAGATACAAACCGTTAGGCACGGAAGCAATAATCTCTTCTGGCGAAAGCTTACCCGGAGCAAAATACAAATTGCCAGTGCTGCCACTATTAGGTGTGGTGCTGAGTTTTCGAGCCGAATAGCTACTGAGCAAATAAGTATTGAGCTTACCGTTTTCAACCAGTGTGCGCTTCAGAGCGGGCATTCCTTCGCCGTCATAAGGGCGCGAACCCAAGCCACCAAGCATAAGCGGGTCATCGATAATTGTCACCGCTGCACTGGCCACCATCTGGTCAATCTTTCCCGCCAAGAAAGAACTGTTGCGGTAGACATGGGAGCCCGCCGTAGCGCCCACAAACTGAGCCAGAAGCTGGGCAGCCATGAGTGGATCAAACACAACAGGCACTACTTGCGACTTCACCTTTTTTGCCCCGAGCATGCGCAAGGCGCGCTTAGCCGCAGTAATGCCAACCTGCTCTGGTGACTCCAATTTGTTGAAGCTCAACGCCCCAGAAGACCAGCCACCTACCTGCATTTGGTCATCTTGCGAGGCCACCACCGCGGCACTAATTGAACAGTGTGTGCTGCTATAAGAGCCGACAAAACCATGGGAATTGGCGAAGACAGTAGAGCCACTCCAATCAGTGAAGCTAGCGCCGCGCGAATTAGTAATGCGCTCGTCATAGCCACGAGCAGCTGATTCGGCGGCCAGAGCCATTTGAATCTTCTTCTCAGTGGTTATTTTAGCGATGGCATCATCAGTCAATCCTAAATCTGGTATTTTTTTGGCAAGATACCTTGCTTCAGGCAAACCAGCAAAAGGATCTTCTTCTGAGGCAGTGGCCATAGCAATAGTGTTGCGCACAAGTTCTGTCAGAGCCGGGCGGCGCAAGTCAGACGTAGATGTAGAAGCGCTCTTTTTACCCACATAAGCTTCAAACTGCAAGCTTCTGCTCTGTGCCCCTTCTAAGGTCTCAACTTCACCCAGACGCACACCAGTGTCAACCGAGTTAGAAGAAGAGATGCGCACATCACACTCGGTTGCGCCTAAGCGCTTACCTTCTTGGATGACAAATTCGGCAATAGGAATTAGATTATTTTTGCTGCTAGTCATTATTG
Source organism: Flavobacterium psychrophilum (assembly GCA_943367505.1). Lineage (GTDB taxonomy): Bacteria > Cyanobacteriota > Vampirovibrionia > Obscuribacterales > Obscuribacteraceae. The sequence continues at coordinate 4,284 of CALRJJ020000518.1, forward strand.
TGAGCCACCAACTGTAACACCATTAATGCGAATAGTCGGCATCCCCACACCCACAGGAACGCCCTGACCAGCCTTGCCACAGGTACCAATACCACGGTCAAGCGAGAGGTCATTTCCTACCATAGTGACGTTGTGTAAGGCCTTGGGACCATTGCC
>CALRJJ020000519.1:0-4424 GCA_943367505.1 Flavobacterium psychrophilum
GCCCGTTCTGCTCATGTCTGACTTGCTTCTATCTGAGCACCCTGAAACTGTCGATCCTGAAGTCTTTAACGGCAATCCTGTTATCGACCGCGGCGAAATCGTCAGTGAGTGGCCAGAATCAAAAGGCAAGTTCAAACGCTTCAAATTCACTGAATCAGGCGTTTCACCTCGTGCTCTTCCTGGTACAGCAAATACTGCTTTCGTATCAGCTTCAGATGAGCAAGACGAAGAAAGCATCCTCATTTCTGACATGTTTACTTCGCCAGCTACCCGTCGCAAAATCATGGATAAGCGCGGCCGCAAGATTGAAAATCTCTTGAAGGAACTTCCAGCTCCAGTGCTAGAAGGGCCAGCTGATGCTGATTTGACTCTAGTATGTTGGGGCTCTACCTGGGGCACCGTGAAAGAAGCTGCTGAGCTTCTCACCGCTCAAGGTATCAAAACCAACTTGCTCAACATCAAATACATTGCTCCTTTCCACGCTAAAGAAGTAGAAGCGATTCTCTCTAAAGCTAAGAAGAAGATTTCTGTTGAAGTTAACTACACTAGCCAAATGGCTCGCTTTATCAAAGGCGAAACCGGAATTTCTATGGATGCACACATCAATAGATATGACGGCGAGCCAATGGAACCACTCTATATCGTCGGGCATGTTAAACGCATTCTTGCCGGTGTAGCACTTGATTACGATGTTACTGAAGCAGAAGCTAAAGATATGGCTTATCACTATATCCGCACCCATGCTCAAGAGAAGTTGCGCCCAACAGCTGCAACTCGTGAATCTTCAAACGGACACGGCGAACCTACATGGAATGTTGAATTGTCTGAACGGGCTACAGGCAAACTGGCTGCACGCATGAAAGTGGGTGTTTCAACTGGTGCCACTTATAGCTTCGAGAAGCTGGCAGAAGAGAAATAAATCTCTCCCCTTTCTTATTTCTGCAACTGCATTCACATCAATGATTTAAGAGGTTTATAAAAACGAGATGGCAACTGTAATCGAGCTTCCAGTCGAATTATTCAAAGGCCCAGTCGATCCAGACTGGTGTCCAGGATGTGGCGACTTCGCCGTCCTTAAAGGTGTTCAAACTGCAGCAGCAAAACTAGGCATTACTCCAGAAAATCTTCTGGTTGTCTCTGGTATTGGCTGCTCATCTAACTTGCCTGGCTTCCTTCATGCTTATGGTATTCACAGCCTTCACGGCCGTGCTGTTCCTGTAGCAACCGGAGCTCACCTGGCAAATACCGATCTCAAATGTGTTATCACCGGTGGTGATGGCGACGGTTATGGTATTGGTATCGGTCACTTGCTTCACGCAATGCGCCGCAACCTTGATGTTACCTACATCGTTATGGACAACCAAATTTATGGTTTGACCACTGGCCAAACATCACCGACTACTGGTGTGGGTCAAAAAACCAAGTCAACACCTCAGGGCAACCATGAGAATCCACTCAATCCATTAGCTCTGGCAATTACTGCTGGTGCTACTTTCGTGGCTAGAGCATTCTCCGGCGAACCAAAACACATGGCTGACACAATCTCTGCAGCTATCCAACACAAAGGCTTCTCCCTTGTGGATATCTTCAGCCCTTGCGTTACCTACAACAAGGTCAATACCTATCCGTTCTTCAAAGAACGGGTCTACAAGCTAGAAGATGAAAATTGGGATCGTACTGATTTCCATGCTAGTTTGGCTAAGGCCTTTGAGTGGGGCGACAAAATTCCTTTGGGCGTTGTTTACGAAACCGATATGCCTACTTATGAAGACAGCGAGCTGGCTTTCAAAAAAGGTGCTTTGGTTAAACAATCGCTCAAGACCGATCCTAAAGTTTGGGCCAATATCGTCGAAGAGATGATCTAGACCAGAACTTCGGTTAAGGCAAAAGTTAGAAAGTGAATCATGGGGTGGGCAATGTGACCCACCCCTTATTCCATCTTTAATAAGATGTCATGGGAATTCTACTTATATGGTGCTTGTCTAATCAGTAGATATATGCGATTCTTTCGATGGTGAATTTTTTATCAGTTTCACCTATGCGTTGGATATATTGCCGCTGGATGACCTTTCCCTTTTGTTTGATCAAATTTAAAAGGCTTTCAACTGATAAAGAGGTGATGATATCGCCTTGGCAATGATGTAAAGTAGTGTCAGCTAATAAAATGCTTTATGGCAACCAAGTGAGGAAGTAATGACTAAGTACAGCCGTATCGGTCGCAGGCATCCAGATACTGCTCCTATTTCAAAAGATCAAATCACTACTCTGAAGGCTAAAGTTCAGCGTGTAGAAGAGATCGAAAAAAACAATAGAGCTTCCGTCTGGGACTACGTCTGCGATATGTGGACCCAAATTGTTTACAGCTTTAAACCTAAGAGTCATCAGTGCCGTATCTACGGTCACACTCTGCCAACCGGTGGCTGGACTGCTGGTCGCAGACCGCACTGTGGCGATTGTGGTGCTCAGATAAACGATGCTAGTGATTTGCGCAAAGCATTGCCCCGCGAATAATAGAAAATCGCTCTAGTTGCGTTTGACGCAGTAACTAAAAATACTTAGAGGCCATTGCTTTTAGCAGTGGCCTTTTACTTTCGGTAATTTTCCTTTCTGTAATTTTCCTTTTTGTAATCATTCTAAGTGCTTAGTTTTTCCCCGCCTTAGTTCTCTTTTCTAGCCTTTAGGCCGATAACGGTCGACCTGCCACAGGTGTTTAATATGTACATTCAGGTTTAGATGTCCAGAAGCAATGCTTCGGAAGGAGTGGTCGTGAGTATGTTCTGTTATCAGTGTGAGCAAACTTCCCAGGGAACTGGCTGTACTACCATGGGTATTTGCGGCAAGACCCCGGATACATCCACCTTGCAAGACGTGATTGTCTATATCGTCAAAGGAATAAGTCAATTTGCCCATCGTGCCCGTCTGCTTGGCCAAACCGACTCTTTTGTCGATGAGGTGTGCCTTGAGGCACTTTTCCTCACTCTAACCAATGTCAATTTTGACGAGAAAGAGCATGTCGACTACATCACAGGGCGGTTATCCCAAGCCTTTGATAAGGCTCGTTCTCTCTATCTGACAGCCTGTACTAAAGCTGGGGTAGAAGCAGAAAAACTGCAGGGTCCGGCTAAGTGGGGACAACTTAAAACCGAGGCCGAGCTTTTGCAGTTTGGTCTAGCAATCGCCATCGTTAAGCGCGCCGACTCTACACCGGAAGACGTTCTGTCTTTGCAGGAACTTCTTACCTATGGTGTGAAGGGTCTCGCGGCCTACGCGCACCACGCACAATTGTTGGGGTTCCGTGAGCCATCTATCTATGCCTTTGTCCATGAATCATTTAGTTACCTGGCTGAGAGCGAGCAGACAGCCGAGCGATTGCTTCAATACTGTCTTGAGGCTGGTAAGGTCAACTATCTAGTGATGGAGCTGCTCGACAAGGCACATACCGAAAGTTATGGTCACCCCGTACCTACGCAAGTGCGCATCACGCCAGTTAAAGGCAAGGCCATTTTAATTTCCGGTCATGATATGAAGAGCCTCTATGAGCTGTTGAAAGCGACTGAGGGCAAGGGTGTGAATGTCTACACCCATGGTGAAATGTTGCCGGCCCATGGCTATCCTGCTTTGAAAAAGTTTGCGCATCTGGTCGGCAATTATGGCGGTGCCTGGCAGAATCAATTGACTGAGTTCAATGCATTTCCTGGTGCCATTGTGATGACAACAAACTGTCTTAAGCCGCCAGCTGAATCATACAAAGACCGCTTGTTCACCATGGATGTAGTTGGTTTTGAAGGGCTCAGTAAAGTTCAGAGCTATGATTACAGCAAGGTGATTGAAGCAGCTCTTGCGGCACCTGGGTTTAGCCAAGATGAGCCAGAAAAAACTATCACTGTTGGTTTCGCCAGAAACGCTGTGCTATCTGTTGCTGCACCAGTAATAGATGCGGTCAAACAAGGCAAGATAAAGCACTTCTTCTTAATTGGCGGCTGTGATGGTTCTGAATTTGCTCGCAATTACTTCACCGATATCGCCACCTCAATTCCTCAAGACAGTGTCATTCTCACCCTTGGTTGCGGCAAATTCCGCTTCAACTTCAATGACTTTGGTGACATCGATGGCATTCCTCGCCTGCTTGATCTCGGTCAATGCAATGATGCCTATTCTGCTGTGCAAATTGCTAGTGCTTTAGCCGATGCTTTTGGCTGCAGCATTAACGAACTGCCCTTGTCCCTAATCATTTCGTGGTTCGAGCAAAAGGCTGTGGCTGTGCTTCTTAGCTTGCTCTATCTGGGCGTAAAGAATATTCGCCTCGGTCCAAATCTTCCAGCTTTCATTACTCCTGGAGTCTTGAAGATTCTGGTAGACAACTACAACGTTATGCCAGTAACCACACCAAAAGAAGATTTGGCGCAGATCTTGCATGCGGTCTA
>CALRJJ020000520.1:0-4420 GCA_943367505.1 Flavobacterium psychrophilum
TGACACAGCGCAAGATCTGGCGTCATCTGATACTGCTAAAGATAGCTGGCAGTGCAAGAGCGGCCAGGCAGGGTCTTTGTTTGAGAGCTTCTACCATGCTTTCAACGGCTTAGCTCTAGGTTTCCGTCGTCAACGCAACGTGCGTATCCATACCTTCTTAGGTCTTTTCGTTTTTGCCCTAGCTTTCTACTTAAAGGTTGACCCCTGGCAGTGGATTGCTCTTAGTGTCGCCATTGGCTTTGTCTTTTTTGCTGAATTTGTAAACACTGCAATAGAGCACATGGTTGATATTCAAGCCAACTATCGCTACCACCTCTCAGCCCGCTACGCTAAAGATACAGCGGCGGCGGCCGTGCTCGTAGCTGCCATTACCGCCGCAATTGTCGGAGCCATTATCTTCCTTCCGCGGCTTTGCTCTCTGGCGACAATGGGCACAATATGAGTGTGGGCTAAGGCCAGGTCAATCGGTGATGGGAATTTTCCCATTGACTGTCCAATTCTGAAAGGTATTGTATAGAAGAAGAAGTGCTCGAAGTGATGGCCAACTTTGCTTTCGAGAGCATGTGTAGTTCTAAGGAGATCCCCATGGGTAGATCTAGTAGTGGCGAACAATTTGACCGTACCGATTTGTTCAATCCAAATCGTAACGATGTCAATCCTCCTAACGACAATTTCTCGGATGCTCGTTTGCCTCAGCGGCAGTGCGCTCAGGATCGGTGCGATACACGCTCAGAGCGACGCTTGAGCGACTCCGAACAGGCGTTTAGAGAGGGCTATCGCCAAGCCTACCGTGACGGATTTATGGATGGACAGCGCGAGCAGCAAGTGCGAGTCGGCAGCGGCCGCGGTAGCTACTGTCCTGAGTACAACACTTATGCCAACAGCCGCCAAGCCTACCAAGAAGAGGCCTGGCTCAATCGCGGTGATGATTTTGACCGCATGCAGCGTCGGCCAATCCCGCAATGCCGTCAGCATCATCAACAGCGATATAGTGATTCGGGCTATTACGATGATCGTGGACCTTCACGCTACGGTGATGTCCAAGCTGTTTCGGCCGGTCAATATGACTATGATTATCAGCGTCAGCAAAGCCGCAATCCTATCGATCAGTTCTTTGGAGCTATCGGCAGTATTGCTCGCGGAATCGGTGATGTAGCTTACGAAGCTAGACCAATTCTCCAAACCTGGGCACAAATTGAAATGATCAAGCATGGTGGTTTTGGCAATCGTTATTATGGCGGTCAAAATTACGGCTATTATGATCGCCCTTATAACCCCTGGAATTCAACCTACAACCGCAATTTAATTGCTTACAACAATAACTCGCGCTATTACGATAACTATGACCCAATGTGGCTGAATGGTTAAGAGCTAGTCAGCAAATAGCTGCAATTATTTTGGTCCGTCATTCAATTCTAAATTTGGGTGGCGGATTTTTCTTCGGTGCTTTTTGCAATAGAGACTGGAACATAGAGATCGAGATTGCTTCTTTCATCGTGGACAAAAGCTAGTTCGACGTTGAAGACTGATCGCAGCAGGTCTTCTTTTAGAACTTCTTCTGGCTTGCCTATGGCAACAATAGTTGAAGGAGCGCCTTTATCTTCGTCAGCTGAGCCTACTAAGGCAATTTGATCGGCAATGCGCGCGCTTAAGTTGAGATCATGCAAAATAGTGGCAATACCAATTTTTTGTTCTTTCAATTCTTTGATGATAGCAATTACTTCGAGTTGGTAGCGAAAGTCGAGATTGGCTGTCGGTTCATCCATCAAGATGAAGTGTGGTTCTTGGGCTAAGGCCATGGCAATTAGCGCTCGTTGCTTTTCTCCGCCCGAGAGTTCATTCAGCTTCTTGTCACTTATACGGTTGAGTCCGCAGCGCTCTAGGGCACTAATTATGGTGTCAATATCGGTCTGGCTTAACTGATTCGACCACCAGTTCTGGTGCGGGTTGCGCCCTAATCGCACTAACTCATAAATGGTCATGTCGTGCGGCGTCTCCATGCTTTGAGGCACATAGGCTACCTGCCGAGCAAAATCCACTATGCTCATGTTCCATATGTTCTGGCCGTCTAGTGTAATTGAGCCTGAGCTTGGCTTGAGCTGCCGGGCTAAGCTTTTCATTAGAGTAGATTTGCCGCTGCCGTTGGGGCCTTGGATTGCCAGAACTTCGCCCGGTTCAAGGGCTAAGTTGATGCGCTCGATGACATTTGCGTCTGTAGCTCTAGCTCGACTCTGCTTGGCGTAGCTTAGTGCTACTTGGTCTGCTCTGAGAATTTTGTTTTGATTTAGTTGCCTGGTATTAATTGTATTAATGGCTTTGCACCTGATCAAGCGAATAGGAGAGCAGGTAGATGAAAAAAGGCCCCCCAACTAGAGCCATAAGCGTTCCCAGGGGGAGTTCTTGCCCCGGGCTTAGAGTGCGGGCAAGCAGGTCCGAGAAGAGCACCAGAATGGCTCCCGTTAGTCCAGAGCAGACTAGTTGTAGCCTCACTCCGCGGCCGAAGAGCCGGCGTGATAGATGGGGCGCTACCAGGCCGACAAAACCAACCATGCCACTTAGAGCTACTGCTGAGCTGGCCAGCAGTACGGCGGCTGCGAGAATGACTAGTTGGCAGCGACCGACGTTGAGGCCAAGCGAGCTTGCGGTTTCTTCGCCTAGTGCTAGTAAATTTAGTTGTTTGGCTGCGGCAAAGGCTACTATTAAGCCGACAGAGGTATAACAAACTGTCGGGATTAGCTCTTGCCAATTGCGGCCGCTTATGCCGCCGAGCAGCCAGAGATATAGGCCTTGGGCCATTAGCTGGGTGCCAAATGTGGTCATGGCCAGTGTGATTAAAGCTCCGGCAACTGATGATAGGGCGATGCCGGCCAAGAGTAGCTTCGCCACTGAAACGCCGTATTGCCCGCTACCTCTAGCAATAGAGGCAACCAAGAAACTGGCAGTGATACCGCCGGCAAAGGCAAACAGTGGAATTGTTTGAAAGTCAAATTTGAGAAGCATGGCGCAAGCAACGCCAACGGCAGCCCCACTTGACACGCCCGTCAGGTAAGGATCGGCCAAGTCATTGCGGCTCAATGCCTGCAATAGATAGCCTGAGGTGGCCAGGGCGAGGCCTACTACGAAGGCTGTCAGCAGTCGTGGCAGGCGAATGCCAACAATGACATCATGGATTTCACCGCTGCCAGAATGAGCAAAAACAGCCTGCAGCGCTTGTATGGGCGCCACAGTGAGGTCGCCCAAGCAAAGATTGATGAGCATAATGAGAATAGTAAATGCAACAAGAGCGATAAACTTGAGGAACATATCTAGATTTTCACAGTGAAAATTTAGAGAATGCTACCATACCCCCAGGCAGAGGAAGGCTGTGATCTATCTCGACAACAGCGCTACAACAAAAGTTCGTCCCCAGGTTCTGGAGGCGATGTTGCCCTATTTGTCTGAGAGCTATGGCAATCCTAGTTCGATTCATAGCCTTGGTCGCACAGCTAGAGCAGCTGTAGATAATGCTCGCAATCAAGTGGCTAGTTTTCTCGGCTGTTTGCCGAGTGAAGTCTATTTTAGTAGCTGTGCCACTATGTCTAACAATGTCGCCTTGCTAGGGCGAGCTCGTTTTGTTGAGGCAAACGGCCTACCCAAGCATTTGATTACTTCAACCATTGAACATCCGGCTGTGTTCGGCCCAGCTCAGTATCTTGAAGCACAAGGTTGGCGCGTTACCTACTTGCCGGTCGATAGAGAAGGATTCGTCAGTCTTTCTGATTTTGAGAAGGCACTGGATACTGATACCAGTATTGTTTCGATCATGTGGGGCAATAACGAGATTGGTGTGCTTGAACCGGTTGAAGCCATGGCCGAGATGGTCGAGAATCACAGCAAGAGCCTTGGTCGCGATATATTTATGCACACTGATGCGGTGCAAATACCTGGTAAATTGCCAATTGACGTGAGTCGTTTGAAAGTTTCAGCTCTTTCTCTCTCTGGTCACAAGTTTGGCGCACCGAAAGGCATTGGTATACTTTTTCTTCGTCGTCTATTCAACATCATGCCCATCATATTTGGTGGCGGACAAGAAATGGGAATGTTTGCCGGTACGGAGTCTGTTGCTCATATTGTGGCCATCGGTGAGGCGGCAAAGCTGGCTCAGCAAGAGCAAGCCGCTTTAGAAGAACGCTTGCGTTCTTATCAAAAACAACTACTTGAGCACTTGCTGGCTCTTAAATTAGATTTGACCATAACCGGACCAAGTGACATTGCCAAGCGACTACCGGGTCATGTTTCCTTTTCTGTTAATGGTATTGAAGGTGAAGCTCTAGTGCTCAAAAGCGACTTGAAAGGCTTGGCTCTGTCAAGCGGCTCTGCCTGCCATCAAGGTATTATTGAGGCCTCTAGTGTGCTTAAGGCGATTGGCTTGGGTCAAGCA
>CALRJJ020000521.1:0-4411 GCA_943367505.1 Flavobacterium psychrophilum
TAATACGCCTACAGGTATAGTGGTCGGCTTCAGCGATTTTATCTAGATGGGGATGAGCCGCCAACACGCGAGCAGAGGCGGCATGGCTGCAAATGGCAGCAACAAGGCCAGGGTCTGCCGTAACCATCTTATCCACCCAGCGCATGCGAGCTATTTTCACGGCAGTAGCCGTATCTGAACGAATGGCTTTAGTGCGAGCAGTATTGTTGAGAGCAGGCCTTAATTCTGGAGTTGCGCCCGAAGTAGCGCTAGTAGTAATAGTAGTAGTCTGAGCAAAGGCTGCGGAAGCCACAATACACGCCACAGATAAGGCATAGGCCAAATTAGCAGAATGAATTTTTCTGTTTTTCAGCATCTTGGTCAGTTTATTAGCCTGAATAAATGGCATCTGCTAGTCTCATTTGTGTGGCGTTTTTAAACATGGATTTTAACACTGATAGACTATCTTAGACTTGAAGCAGGGGAATAAATGTCCAACAGCGGTCAATATCAAGACGATAGCCCCCGAGACAAGGGTAGTGAGCGACCAGGCAAAGAAGATGCCGCCGCTCAGGCTAAAAATAGGCTAGAACTGGACGTTACCCAGTCATTGGAAGCTGACACAGAAGCCACTCTGGTTAAAGAAACCGCTAGGCGCAACTATCTGCTCAAAGGGCAAGAGCAGGAGCCCAAAATGACCCGTCATATTGACCCAGCGGGCAATAGCGAGCAAAGAAGCAAAGAATTTACAGTCATGAGCCAGGTAGAAAAGGCACAGATAGGCAGCCTTCCTATTTTTTTACGGCCAGAACAGCTACCGCGCAAATCGGGATTCACCTCAGCCCCGGGCGAAGATAAAACCTTTGAAAGGTTTAAGCCTCGAATTGACGAATTACTAGAATTAACAGCGCCAAACAGCGAACGCAATTACGGCGCAACCCTGTCTAGGGCGGAGTCTAAGGGCCTGAACGAAACCAGAGAACGGCTGGTCAATTGTGACAATCTCGGCGACGCTCTCTCAAATACACTTCATCTAGCCCGTCTCTATCAACATTTACGATATATTGAAGAGGCAAAAAGAGCGACTTTATTTGCTCTCGGTATCGATCCCGATAACCCCACCGGCAAGCAGCTTTTTAAGGAACTAGAACGCGTGCAAATTACTGAACTGGGTCTGAAGACATCTGTTGAACCTTCCCCTTTTTCGAAATCAGCTCTGCGCAATCGCATTATCAATTTAAGCGGCGGCAAAGTAGTTGTGGTGGGCGACTTGCTCATAGACGAATTAGTTGAAGGCCGGCCCGAGAGAATTTCGCGCGAAGCTCCAGTGCTTGTACTTGAGCACGTCGACACCGAGCTTATACCTGGTGGTGCAGCCAACACTGCCCATAACATCACCGCTCTTGGTGGCAAGTGCCACGCCATTGGTGTTTGTGGAAAAGATGATTATGCTCCTAAGCTGGCAAAAGTCTTAGAGCGCTATGGCATCACTTACGATCTGATCGAAGACGAAAGTCGTCCAACAACAGTTAAAAGCCGAGTAATTTCAAAATCGCACTCACTCTTGCAACAGCTTCTGCGTATCGATCGCATATCTCACGCTAAAATCGATAGCCAAATTGAGTCGCGCCTGATTGAGAAAATCAACACGGCCAATCAATCATTCAATGCCATCATTGTCTCTGACTACAAAGCCGGTGTCATCACTGATGGTGTCATTGCTGCTGTCAGAGCCTTGGCAGAAAATCGCGACACGATGGTAATTGTCGACGCCCAAAACAGCTTTGAGCGCTTTGGCAATTGCACGCTGATGACACCGAATCAACCCGATGCCGAAGCGGCTTCAGGCATCAAAATTACCTCAAGAGAATCTCTCAAACAGTTAGGCGAAGTACTTTTGAATAAATCAGGAGTAAAAGCACTATTAGTCACCCGTGGTGGAGACGGCATGGTGCTCTTCGAGCGCGGCAAGCCAATGGTTGAGCTACCTGCCTTCAACCGCTCAGAAGTCTTCGACGTCACTGGAGCAGGTGACACTGTGGTAGCGACAATGGCTCTGGCCCTCACTTCTGGCGCAAGCATGCCAGAAGCTATGGCCCTCGGCAATCTAGCAGCATCCATAGTGGTGCGCAAACCAGGAACTGAAGTAACCAGCCAAAAAGAAATGCTACAGCATCTTGAGCAGCTCAATCTGCCTGAATAGCACTCTCGCCTGAACCAGAAGCTAAACTACCAGGCTTTGGCTGCTTTATCGACAGTAACGCTGCGGGCGACTTCATTATCGATAAGAAGGATTCGCCAGGGCTGTGAATATAGAGCAAATTCCATATCAAATGTGCTGGCGGTTGGTAAAGTAGGAAATCCAGGTCGTCCTCTCAAAATACCACCACCTGAAATTTGCACTTCTAGTTCATTGGGACCTCTGACCTTTTTCAAGGTAACCCTGGTTGTACCCAAAATTTCCTGATTCTTCGGCAGCGGACCATCATCAGTCGAGGCCTTAATTACAGGGCAGAAAAATGTATTGCCCACGAGGGAATTCATCAGGGCCGGATCACTATTGCCGTTAATAGATACTGGACTGCTACCAACATCTAAGGCGGGATTGCCCATGCCACTCCAGTTCGAGATCCACGTGGCATTTTGCTTAGGCTTGTTGGGGTCTAACTGTAAAATGCCAGTGGCCGCAGCCTTATGTGAAATGCCGATTGGTAAAATTTGATTGGGCGAAATAGAGCGCAGCCCACAGTAGGCAGCACCCACAGCACTGGCACTGACAGGAATGCTAGGAATACCAACGAACCTGGCAAAGATAGTCGGCATCTGCCGAGTAATTGTCACTTCGCAAGTGTGGGGGAACTTATGCGGTCTGGAATTAATATCGACATCAACGGAAACGGTTTGGCCGTCAGCAATCAAGGGCTGATTGTCAGAGGAATTGCGTCCGACCATATCAGCAGCCCAGCCCATCGCTTTGTTCTGCTGAAACGGAGTAACCGTCGGGGCCGTTAGCATGTAGGCACCAGCTAAAGCACCAGAATCGGCAGCCACTTGAAGCTGCTTTCTTACATGAAAGCCGTGAACAAAATCTACCGCAATTGAGCCGAGAACTAACAAGCCAAAAATCAAAGCCAACAAGAAGACCGAGCTAAGAGCGCCATTCTTACTGCGCCCAACCCTGTTTTTTCTAGTAAGTTTGATGGCAATAGCCTTTGGCTTGGTACTCATTTTTTCTTGCCTTCTTAATAGCATTCACTCGCTTGACCAAGGTTTCCATCACCATCATGCATATTTACTTGGGCCTTTTAATGGCTTCTCCAGTACTTTCTCTCAAAGTTTTTACTCTAAGCGACAAGTTGATTCAGCCACAATTTCAAAACCTTTACCCAAGCCAAGAATATCGGGCTCAGGAAAATGCCGACAACCATACTCATCAGAAACGAAGTGCACTTTTACTGTGACCGTTGGTGGGTTGGACTTTTCATTAAAGCCCTGGCCACCAAGCTCAAACTGCTTGTAGCTGTTAACCACGCCGGGATAATCAATTGAAGAAACAATCTCGCACCAACGAGCCACTGTATATTTAGGGTCCATTCCGTAGGACATAGCTAATTTGCGCGCGGCAGTGCTAGCCGCTTGCTTCAATGTGCAATGAATTACATAGGCTTCGCTTGCCTCGATCATCACATAAATGGAAATTACAATTAAGGGCACAATCATGATTAGCGAAGCCGTAAATTCAGGCATCATCTGAGCTAACTGAGAGCGATTACGGCGGCCTTGTCTCAAAATCTATACCTATATATAAGTACGCTCAGTAAATGAAAGCGGTGGCTGACGAACTAATGTTTACCTGAGAGCGCAGATTGAGCGGATCAGGATTAGGAAACTTTGGCAGAGGCGGATCGCCTTCCTCTGGAATGTAAGTACAGATCACAGTGACCGACTCAGGAGAGCTAAACATGGCTTTCTTGATCTGCCAACCGCCTTCTGGAATGGTGAATTGGGCATTGCTCGCCACCATATTGTCAATGCGAATGCGCGACAGCACTCGATTTTGCTTGGCTAAATCCCGCGCGACAGACGGGTCACGAAAATACTCAGCAGCAAGAGCTCGAGAGGCAAGATTAGCGGCCTCAGTCATATTCATACCAATGATGTAAGCGTATGAAATCTCAAGCCAGGCCCAGATAGTCAAAATTATGATGGGCAGCAAAATGCAGGTTGAAACCACAGCTTCAACGAGCACAGCCCCGGAAGAGCGACGTTTTTTTTGCTTTTTGCTGTTTCTGGCACCACAAGAGTATCTCAATAAGCACTCCCCCATAACCAGTAAAGATGCCTAGAAGACCATTAAACTCTGTAGGACTTTGACCCACGACTTACCTTGAATATGCCCACAAAATCAAAAAAAGAACCGAAAGCGACTAGA
>CALRJJ020000522.1:0-4410 GCA_943367505.1 Flavobacterium psychrophilum
GGGTAAAAGACTACACTGCTAAAAATTTCAAAGGCGCCTCCGAGCACTTTGGTAAGTCTATTCAAGGAGGAAACAAAACAGCTGCGGTCTGGCTTTACAGCGCTCACTGTTTTGTCGCCATGGGCCAGTACAAACGGGCACTGCAAACCTATGAAATCATTGCTCAATCATTCAAAGGAACTAGTGAAGCAGCCACTGCAGCCAAATCGATAGATACACTGCGGGCCCGCCTGGGAATGCCAGCCGCTCCGGCCGGTCAAACCGCCGCCCCTACTGGTGGTGCTGCTACAACGGGCGCAAGCGCAGCCGCTCCTGGTGATGAGGGGCTCATGGCTCGCATTGAGGTTATACCCCCAAAGTTTGGTCACCAGCCAGTTAGCCCAGCCTCTATCAAAGCTGTAAAGGATGCTATTGCTGCACTACCAGCACCCCTAAGAAAGAAACTGGATGAAACACCAGATGCCAAAGTAACACTCTCGCCAAACCTGGTTGACCGCTGGCCTGATACGGCAAAGGAAACTCCAGATGAGTCAGCCGTAGATCTAGCTGAACTACCAGGACGCATATATGGCAAAGATATGAGCATCTATGAACGAGCCAAAATACGCGGCACAACCTCGCTCAGAGACGCCAGGCCGCCAAAACACCTGCGCCAAACTACCTTAAACATGTGTTTTCAATTACTCGATGACAATATGGTTATCTCAAAAGATCCAGCTCTGAGAAAAGAATGGGAAGCTGACAAAGCTACAATCACTTCGCCTATGTCAGAGACTCTTGCTACCTTTATGAAAGAAGACGATTGGGGACCACGCGAAACCTGCTCAGAGCTGTTTGGCTTCATGCTTGGTGGTTACAACGACATGACTGAAAATGTACTTCGTTATTTTCCCCGCACAAAAAAATGGCTAGCGGCAAAAATGGGTATTAAGTAGCAAGCGCTCTAGTCTACAAAAAGCTTTCACAAGGCTGCAATGCAATCAAAAATAGGCTTACTTTTAATTGCATTGCTTACCCTCTGCGGCAACAGAGTTCAGGGTGAACAGATCAAGCCTGAGTCAAAGCCAGAAGCAATCAGAGCAACTAGGCTAGCACCAGGAAAGGCCTGGTTACTGCACCAAAGCACTATGATCTTGGGCGAATTTGATGTGCTAATAAATTCTTCCGGCCTGCGGGCCGAGTGCAAACGCTCAGGAATTATTTTTGTAGCCCAAGCACCTAACTGGAATCCAACAGCCTATTCGCTGCGCTCTAATGCTATCTGGAAAGCGAAGAAAGAGTCCTTTGCCCCGGTTGAGGATATCTGCAAATCGCTGCCGATACTTGGCTTGCCAAATATTTGGTTGATTCCGGTTGTGCGCTTGGGCCAAAAAGATGTTTCAGGCTTTGCCTGCGAAAGCTTTGTCACAACGAAAAAATGGACGGCAGAACAAGTTAAACAATATCAAGAGCGACTGGTCAACAAAACTTTTCCGCGTAGTGCAGAATATCAAGCCACCGAAATCGATTTGCCCAAACCAGCCTATGGCATCCTAGAAAAAATATATGGCGCACCACACTGCGCACTCATGCCCATTCACTTTACCTATACAACTATGAAAGGCTCGGTTGCAGTTGCCTTGAGAAGCGACACTATCAAGCAAGTTACACCAGCAAAGAACTGGCTTGAGCTACCAGTCAACTTCAAGCAAGTAAAAACCTTTAACGAACTCAACATGGACAAAGGTGCACAAGCCGGTGCAGAAGACTTGTTCGGCAACTAAGGAATCACTTCTTAATTCGCATCAGAGGTTAGCAAAATGAGCTGCAAAAACTGCAAGAAGCAACTTCAGCCCGATTGGTTCTTTTGTCCTGGTTGCGGAAGCGCCGTACACGAAACTAGTGTAATGGGCGACTACTTAAGAAGCGCTGACAAAATAGACGACTCTCCCGGTCAGCCACAAAATCAAGCAAATACCGTCGCTGGCCTGCTCAGCAATGCCGTTGCAAACGGTCCTGAAACAGCGCCAGTTGATGGCAGTAAATACGGTCCGATCGTTCGCGCCAGCGTTTTAGAAGTTGTTGTGCGTCAGGCCATCGCCGGAGCACCGTGGCAAGAGATCTGCAAATTGCCCATGCAAGTTAACAACATAACTATTGAAGAAGTTGAAGAAGAAGTACAGAGAAGGGGTGGTGGTGGGGCGGCTTCCGCCTCCAAGGCTCCCAAAGCCCCTTCGCCTTTAGGAGGGGGAGCGACGCTTTCTTCACCCAGTCAGCAAATCAAAAGCATTCGCCTAGCTATCAATAAACTAGCAACTGAAGATCAGGCAGATGAGGCGGAGGTAAAAGAAAAGCTCAAACAAATAGGCCTCGAACTAGCGGCTCTTGAAGGCAAAGTACAAAAACTCGAATGGTCAGCCATGTCCAGTCAGTCTGAGACACAGCTGCAAGGAGACCTTAGTCGAGAACTGGAACGCCGGCAACAATTCAAACCTGGTGACGACCCAGGTCCCCACCGCATCACCTGAGCAATGCCAATATAAAGCCCAAGTCGAAAGCCTATACTCCAACCAGGTAATCACATTAGGAGTATTGGTATGGATCTCGCTGAGAGGGCAAAGTCAGTCGAAAACGCCTTAGAAAGCGGGGAAGGTTGTTCGGCTACCAGACTCTTAACAGATCTCAGCCCAGCAGAGCGCCTCACCGTATTAAAACAGGCTGTAGCCGACAATCATATGAAGGCTGCAGACGGCATACCTAGACTAGATTTTAGTGCAGTACCGCCCAATGAACCGCTAACAGAAACCGACAAAATTATTTGGGTGACCAAGCAATCAAAAGCAAAAACGGAAGCACCAGTTAAACTGATAGGGTTTAACGATCTAACTATTTTGCCCTGCAAGAACGCTCGCTAATTAAAATCCGAGTGCGTCGAGCCAAACCCGACGAATTTCACTAGCGCCGCGATAGCCTGGTTCAATGGGACTCGGTTTCCAGTACCAAAACTTCTCAGCTGCGCCACAGAGAGCGCCGTGACCATCAAAGTGCTTGTGCACGTCTGCCAATAAGAAAGGTGATGTTGCTGCACAGGAGCGGATATAGTCGTTGTAGGTATGTAAGTATCCGATTGGCATGGCACTATCAAAGAGTGGAGAGCTTGTTGGCAGAATTCCTGTGCCGTCAGTAGGATCGTAAACAGTAGTAAGAATGACCGTACTATTCGGAAGCTTTTTGCAAATAATGGTGAGCACTTGTTGATAACGTTTTGTCAGCTCAACAACAGCTTTATTCAGATCGACTGAATCGTCCCTGCCTTTACGGCTGATGACCTGAAGTAGATCATTGCCACCGAGTGTAAGGGTAACAAGAACCCTACCTTTAAATTCAGGGAAGGTACTAACTCTCTCGGGATCAAGCAAATCAAGAGTAGTGGCGCCATCAAAAGTGAGGTTGGTATGTTTAATCGAAGGCAACAAACTCTTTAAATCGCGCCCAGAAAAATCAGGGAAGAGCTCAGAGTCGTTCTCATACAGAAGAGCTGCGGCCCCTAAGGTATCCCGACCAACGCGACCATCTCGTCCAACATCAGCAGCAGGGTAAAAATCGATACTCATCGAATCACCAAGCGCCAAATAGAGGTCGAATTCTGTCACTTAAATAAATTTCTCGGTCTGCAATGTGTTAAACCAAACCCGACGAATTTCACTAGCGCCGCGATAGCTCGGTTCAATAGGCTGCAAGGGGCAATACCAAAAGTTATCTTTGCGACCACACTCGGCACCATGACCGCGAAAGTGCGAATAAACATCTGCCAAAGTAGCGCGTTGACGCTTGGCGCAAGACTCAACAAAAGAATTGAACTGTTCAATAAAGGTGACTGGTAGTGTCCCTGTTCCCATGGTTGTGGTTGGTAATATGCCGGTACCATCGGTGGGGTCATAAATTGTGGTCAGTAAGATTGTACTGGCAGGCACAGTTGCCTTGATCAACTTGAGCAACTGCAAATATCTGGTATGCACTTCTTGAGTGGCACTGGTAAGCGCCTTCACATTATTGGCAGGAATAGCCTTGAAAATCTTGAGCATATCATTGCCACCAATTGTCAAAGTAACCAGACAATGGGCCGTAGAATACTGATGCAAGGCTTTCATTTTCTCTTCAGAGAGCATGTCTTCGGTTGTAGCATCGTCATAGGCCAAGTTGGCAAACTTGATTTTAGGATGAACTGAGGCCAGATCCTTTCCTTCTAAATCAGGAAAAAGCTGCGGATCATTTTTGTATAACAGAGCGGCTGCGCCAATATCTTTTCGACAGTTGAGGCCAAGTCTTTCGGCGTCACTGGCAGGATAGTCGTCGATGGTCATCGAATCGCCGAGTGCAATATAAACTTCAAATGCCATTACTTGCCTCTGCTATCCTGAGCTACCTTAT
>CALRJJ020000523.1:0-4406 GCA_943367505.1 Flavobacterium psychrophilum
GTCGGTGGCGTCGGCCACTCCAGCCTGACAGCGGCCCTAAACGGAAGACCACTGAACTACAACGAAGTGGCAAAAGACGCCGCCTCCTATGCCACTTTCGGGGCAATGTTCGGCACCCTCGGTTACGGTACAGCAGCAGGCAAAGAAGCAATTTCTAGCCGCTTACAAGCCCGTGTTAGCGAAGGTAAGCCCTATTTTTCAATAGGACCAATCGAGGTTCACCCCAAAGGCTATTCTGAAAGAGCCAAAGAATTCGCTCTTGTCGACGGCCTCACCGGGCTGAAAAACAAAACTGGTGGACAAGAAGCCTTGCGCACCGAAGTTGCTCGTAGCAGCCGTGAGAAAGAGCCGCTTTCAATGACCTATCTTGACCTGGATAATTTCAAAGCTGCTAATGACAATTTTGGCCACAATGTTGGTGATGCGGTCTTGAAGAAGGCGTCAGAAATGATCAAAGGCCACTTCAAGCGTGGCACAGATATTCACGTGCGTGAAGGCGGCGACGAATTTATGATTGTCATGCCCAAAACCGACTTGCCCCACGCCACTGAACTAGCGCAGACATTTGAGCAGAAGATGCGCATAGGCGTAGCCAAAGAAGCCCCAACAACCATGCAGTTGAGCGCGAACTACCCAGCCGAAGTAACCAAATTAAAAACCATGCCACGCTCGGTCATTGGCAAAGAAGGCCAAACCATCGAAGACCTAGCCGAAACTTTACTCAAGGCTCGCTCTAACATAACCGGTGAGAAAATCGATGCCGCCAACATCAGCGCCGAAGTCGCTCGCCTGCAAGAGCGCACGGGTCTCAAACCAGGGCAGGTCACCAGCGGCAGAAAACTAGATGTATATAATGACAACGACATCGCGGCCCTGGGTGAAAAGACCTCTTATCGCTTCTTGCCACAAATAGGCCAGCTCCTCAAACTCCACGGCGGCGTGAAAGAAGAGCAAATTCAAGAAGCAATGCGCATTCAATCGCAGCAGACACCAGAAAATCGCCAGCTAATAGGCCAAATTTTAGTAGAGAAAAAGTTTGCCAGCCAGGCTCAGATAGACCAAGTATTCGAATTGCAACGGGCCGCCAAACAATGGCTCAGAGAGCTGTTTCATTCAACCCCAGGCATGCATGCTGCCAACGACAACCCCTCACCAAATAACCATTTGAATCCTGTTGTCGACGCTCAAGGAATGCTAAAAAATGTTCCTGTCGTACCAAGGCCGCTCCTAGAGCAATCGGGCATCAGACCACTGCAACCAAGTGAGCCACCAGTTCCCGGCGAACTTGTAGTTGGCGTCAGCGCTGGCGTTGTACAGTTAAATGCTAATGAAGGTCTTGCTGCCTTCAAAGGACGTGGCGACGCCAAAATGTTCGAGCAGAAACAAATACGCAAAGAGAAAGGCTTGCGCTACGACCGGGCTCAGTAATAATTTTTCGGTAGATTTTCGCTAGAACTAGCCTTCTAATTCACTCTGCAATAATTCGAATAGCACTAAGCTACGCGAATGCAATAAGAACTTCGAGCCAAAATCAAAGCGCTGGTGATCGCGCGACTGATCAAAAGTATCTAGCAAGAGACTCCAGCGTCCTTCTTTACATTCCTTGCTCTGAGCCGTTCTCGCTGGTGTGCAGAAGGAATCATAGTGGGCAGGCATAAGATAGGTTATGTCGTGGGCCGAGGCATTAAGTAGCATAAACAAGGTATTGCCAACAATTGGATCACCCAATTCATCAACTTCTGTAATACCAAAGCCATCAATCACCATGCCAAAGCTCTGCAGACTTTGGTTGGTCCATTCTTTAGCAGTAAGTTCTTGGGCCTTAGCGTTAAACCAGGCCACGTCTCTATTTCCCTCGAGGCTCTCTAGCCTTCCACTAAGAAACTTGCGACGCAAAAGTACCGGCTGAGTCTTGCGAATGTGAGTAACTTTGCGCACGAACTCAAGAAACTCTTGTTCCTCTTCAGTCAACTTCCAGTTGTACCAGCTGATATCGCTATCCTGGCAGTAAGCATTATTGTTGCCACGCTGGGTACGACTGAGCTCATCGCCACCACTAATCATTGGTACTCCAAGCGAGAGCATCAATGTAGCCATCAAATTACGCTTTTGGCGGGCTCGCAAAGCCTTAACTTCAACATCAGTAGTGAAGCCCTCAACGCCGCAGTTCCAGCTGCTGTTATGGTTCTCACCATCGTTGTTATTTTCCAGATTGTCTTTATTGTGCTTGTTGTTATAGGTAACAAGATCATTGAGAGTAAAGCCATCATGACAGGTAACGAAGTTGATGCTGGCGTGCGGCGCGCGACCACTGTGCTCATAGAGATCACTACTACCAGACAATCTTGTCGCCATTTCGCCAGCAACACCACTGTCACCCTTCCAGAAACTGCGCACTATATCTCGGAACTTACCGTTCCATTCAGTCCACAATACCGGGAAGTTGCCAACTTGATAGCCGCCTTCGCCTAAGTCCCAGGGCTCGGCGATGAGCTTAACTTGCGAGATCACTGGATCTTGAGCAATAACGTCAAAGAAAGAAGAGAGTTTATCCACAGCATAAAGTTCACGAGCCAAGGCGCTGGCCAAATCAAAACGGAAGCCATCTACGTGCATATCTTCAATCCAGTAGCGCAGACTGTCCATAATCAGCTGAATGACACGCGGATGAGTGACATTGAGAGTATTGCCGCAGCCAGTGTAATCGACATAGTAGCGCTGGTCATCAGCATTAGTACGATAGTAAGCACTGTTATCGATACCACGAAAATTGAGAGTCGGCCCTAGCTGACTTCCTTCACCAGTGTGGTTATAGACCACATCGAGAATTACTTCTAGCCCAGCAGCGTGCAAAGCACGCACCATCATCTTAAATTCGCGCACATGATCTACAGCACCATCTTTCCAGGCTAAGCGCCACTCTGGAGCGAAGTAACCCAGGGTGTTGTAACCCCAATAGTTAGTAAGACCTTTGTCAACGAGAAAGCGATCATTGATTTTGACATGCACCGGCATCAGTTCAACAGCTGTAATGCCAAGGCTCTTCAAATGTTTTATCACAGGCTCGCAAGCAAGAGCGGCATAGGTTCCACGCAAATGCTCGGGAATATCTAGATTCTGAAAAGTCAGACCTTTAACATGGGCCTCATAAATAATTGTCTTGTGCCATGGCGTCTTCGGCCGACGATCATTGCCCCAAGAAAAAGCTGGATCGACCACCGCACACAGTGGCGCATAGGCAGCCGAATCACGAGTATCGAAACTTAGATCTTTGCTGGGGTCGCCAGTCTTGTAGCCAAACAAACTATCGTCCCATTTGACGTGGCGAACAATCGATTTAGCATAAGGGTCAAGTAATAACTTATTAGCGTTGAAGCGCAATCCTTTTTCCGGATTATATGGCCCGTAAACACGATAACCATAGAGCTGACCAGGTAGTACATGGGGCAGATATACGTGCCAAACGTTGTTATTGTACTCAGGCAAGAGTATGCGCTCAGACTCTCGCTCAGCGTCCATCGAATCAAAGAGACAAAGTTCCACTTTGGTGGCATTCTCGGAGAAAATTGCAAAATTTACTCCTAATCCATCCCATGTAGCTCCTAATGGATAAGGCTCACCCGGCAACAAGCGCATGTACAATCCTCAGGGAATCCAACGGTCAAAACAATTACGTGGAACTCTTCATTTCTCAGTAGAAGAAAAATCTACTCCAATTAATAGCTCAGGCTAATTATACAGCGACCAAAGGCCATACAGGGGCAAGCAGCTATAACTGAGCTAGCGGCAAGAGACCTGCACGGCCCCGCCGCTCACCTTGGCAAGCCCGCCTTCGGTAAGAAATTTAGAGGCATCAAGCAAACCTTTAACGTAGCGATCAAAAAAGGCCAAAGTCGACAGCTGCACCCATTCTACATGGCTGTCATTAGCTGGTCCTGAGCCAAAAAATTTAGTGCCCGTGATGCCACCAAAACCATGGTAACCACCCTCAATTACCATCAGATATTTATCGTCAGGAGCGCCATATTTAAACGCCTCCGACCGCCAAATATGATCTTGACGTCGCCTACCCTTGTCTTCAGTTCCAGTGACAATCATCATTGGTCGCTCAAAATCATCCCAGGCTGACTGATTAAAATCTGCTGTTTCAGTTAGTGCTCGGCCGCTCCCTTGCGGAGAAAGAAGAAGAAAGGCCAAAGGCCGCTCATCTCTAAATTGCTTGCCACCAGCATTGCTTTTAGCGCTGGCACCACCAGAGATATTACTATTAGCTATACTACCGACATTGCCGCAATTGCCAAAGCTGTTGGCTGAAAGCTGGGTGCCACCGATGAGCATAGCCGTATGCGAGCCGAAAGAATGGCCACCCATGCCAATGCGCCCGTGGTCAAAATTGCCTCGAAAAT
>CALRJJ020000524.1:0-4401 GCA_943367505.1 Flavobacterium psychrophilum
ATCTTGCTATCGATTTTGTCTGTCTTGCACCGCGTCGCTGGAATCAGTTTGATTGAAAGTGAATCACTCAAGTGAAATGCCTGCATACTAGGGGGGCTGGTTTGAGCAGCACGCTCGCTGAACCGCCCGTACCATTTTGTTTCGATATTAGTAGACCGGTCTATTGCCAAAATATCAAAAAAAGAAGGGATTGGAGTCGCGGTTGGCTCCAATCTCTTCTAATGTCTACTCAAAGACTGTTGCATGGGAGAAGTCTAATTCTTCCATGAACTCTTTCTCCGAGTAAATCCTTAAAAATGACCCGTCCCATTCAAGAACCAGGGTTTTCGGCTCTGGTGCTCTGTTGGTGGAACCGCCAGAGGGATTGCCAATCCTTATTAGGCAGATTTGTCCGGGCCGCAGATATGCAAGTGTTCCAGCTGTTATGTCAGACAAGAATACTTGCTCTGGTTCGATGGTGTGTGTGAAGTTTCTACCGTCGATGGTTGTGGGTAAAGAGAGCAGTGCTCGGCGAGGCTTGCTTTGTGAGACGTTTGATGGCTCTTCAAATACCTCGAAGAATAAATTCTGAATACTCCTTAAACTAACTCGCTTGGAAACTTCTTTGATTGCCATCACCACTCGAGGGAAGCGATTGATTCCTGGAACTAGCTCGCCTTTATTGGTAAGAATATATGGTTGCATGTCTTTTTCTGATTGGTGATTAGTGATTAGTTTTGAATTGCAAGAAAGATCACTCTCCGCAACCTCAGGGGGGCTATGAGCGATCTTTATTACTGTCGTCGACGAGCACAAGTGACTCAGTTTCTAGCTTTTCTCAGACTCCAGTAGGAAAAAGGCCAGCAAGAATGTTACTCCGACTCCGCC
This sequence comes from Flavobacterium psychrophilum, assembly GCA_943367505.1. Classification (GTDB taxonomy): domain Bacteria; phylum Cyanobacteriota; class Vampirovibrionia; order Obscuribacterales; family Obscuribacteraceae. The sequence goes on from CALRJJ020000524.1 coordinate 868, forward strand.
GAGCAAGCTGACTGCGACATATGAAGCCGCTGATACCGCACGTTCAATAAACGTGTTTGTCGCCAGGGTTATTGTTGCCCATGCTGGTAGGTCTTTAACAGCAGCATTGTAATAAGCAATGCCCGCCATGTCCCAAGAATTGACAAGTACACCTGTTAGGGCAGAACAAGCAACTGGGAGCTTCCACTTTCTGATAGTTCTACTGATATCTTCTGAGAGCTTTTGAGTCTTTTCCATTATCGGAACTGTGGCAATCAAAGCACATGGCACCACCACAAAGGCCGAGAAGGCAATGCCAAAAGCTGGAAGGATTTGTGAAAATGCAAATCCGCCAGCGATTAGTTCGCCACCACCTGTTGTTAGGTAATTTACCTGCGAGGTGGTAAGCCAGCGCAGGCCAACAATCGCTGCTGCGAATGCCACGATGGAAGCTAAGTAGAACAGAATTGCTGCTTTTGTTTTTGTCATAGTTTTTTAGCGCATTTGCTTGCATGTAATTATCAGATTATTCACGCAGCCAGCATAAGACAGAGCGCACACAATCACAGAATGCAGATATCACAGTAACAGTTCACCACATCATTTGATGTGAAGGAGCATTACTGTGATACCCGAGGCGTCTGGTTTTTTGTGTATGTATTTGCTTTCTTGTTTGGTTGGTGAATCAAGGTGATTACCAATGCATAACAAAAGCTCTGTGCAGAAGCAAGCTAAGTTATCAGCGCTATCGTACTTCCCGCAGTTTTGCTAGTTCGCAAATCTAGCTACGTCGAAGCTTCTTGTTTGTGTTCACTCTTCAGCAATTGTTGCATTATCAGTTGCTGGTTCTAGCGGCTGGATTTCATCGACAAAACCCAAAGACAAGGCTTGCTCCGCAGTTAGCCACCAGTCTTCATCAGGGTTGCATTCCAGTGGATAGACAATCTGCCAGTATCGGTGCTCATAAGTTTTTGTGCCGAGTCCGATCGCCAAACAAGTCGAGCAGTTTGCCAATAAACTCAGTTTGGATCACTGTGGTTTCTTTTGCAGACTAGGTGACCAGGATCAGCCCACCGAGTTTCTACAGTCCAGCCTTGATTGCGCATGAATGTCGCAATTTCTTCTGTGTCTTCACCATCTAAGTCTGAGTTCTCTATGATCTCGTCGTCTGAGGCGAAGAGAAGTATCCAGTCAGGAAAATCCCCCGGTTCCTTTAAAACTGTCCAACCTTTAGATTCAAGTTCGGATAGCGCATCTGAAATGCTTATATTCGGAAGATCGAGAAGCCAAATGAGGATAAACCAGCCAGGACGGTAATACTCAAGCTTAAGCTCGTCCGAAATAAAATCTGCAACCGTTTGCTCATGAGGAGAGGATGATGACTTTGCCTTGGAAAGCTCCTGCGGAGTTGGAATGCTCATAAACTAGCTCCTGAAATTTTTTATAGAGGTGGTTAGATTTTGCAAGGACCGACTAGCAAAGGCATAGAGCCGTTAGCGGTTCCCAAAAGAACTATTGTTTGGAAAAAGAAGAAGGTTTGGCGCTAGGTTCTCAGTCTGCAAGAGTCTTGTGCATCAGTGCAAAAATCGCGCTGGCAATCCACACTCCAAAGGCTGGCAGCATGCTTTATGGAACTGTCACACAAATGCAGTCAGAATTGCCCTTGTTTTGGTCGGTCAGTACTTCGTCAACAGAACGATCAGTAAACACTAGTAAGCGATAGGAAGTACGGTATAACTTCCTAAATGGATGACAGCTAAGAATGACTTCTCAACTTTTCAAATTTAGAGACACCCCTGATTTTGAATCAACTTTGGGTAACTCTGATTGGCCCTATGAAAAAATAGAATCTGACTCTGGTGCGCTTATTTCTGAGGCTCTTTCAATAAGAGCAATAAGTTCTAAATCAACAAAGCTCATCGATGAAATTGGCAAAGCCGCCTCGGCCATTATGGGTAACAGCAAAAGTGCGCAACTAGAGCTAAATTTGCTGGCATTTAGCGAACGCATGCACCAGCTGGGCAAAGATAGTGAAGTTGTCGAGACATACGTACCGATCTTAAGACTGTTGGACAAAAATGAAGAACTAGCAATTAGTAATGACAATCGCATTCTACTTGCTCAGCATCTAGTCGAAAGACTGGTCCACCCTGAACTGATAGACCAAGGATTGCACGGCACCTGTGGCTATGCTGCTCTTGAATTTCGACTGGCAAAAATGTATCCAAGTACCTTTGCATCATTCATTTATAAAGTCGCTAAGGATGGGGAGTTCAAAAGCAACTCAGGACAGACAGTCAAGATTCCGCCTGAGAGTCTGCGACCTGATGATGAAGCCAAGGTCAATCCGCCGACCAATAATAAGCGTGACTATGCTAGTCAAATCTTTCAGCTTGCTGCAGCTAATGTTTTCTGGCAAACACTCACTCATGATCGTTACGGCAGGCCTGTTCCTCCTGGCTCTTTCATTTACCGACAGGAAGAAGCTGTAAGTCGAAAACCACTAGATAGTGGAGAGCGGCTTGTGCAAATACTCAGACCATACCTGCGTCCGGAAGATCCGCAGATACCACTGGTAATCAATGGTGCTGGCGGTGAATCTAATCTAACTAGGCTTTACGAAGTCTGTACTAAGCTAGACTTTCCCCGCAGCGGAAACTTTTTGGTAAGCCGAACACCGCGCCTTGAACCTGGTGTTTCAGTAGCGATAACGCCCGATGAGCTAAAGAACTTTCTTCAGCGCCAACCAGCCCTTAGCTATCCAATTATTGTTACTGTTGATTTGAACGCTGAACCGTTCCGCTCAGACTTTGAGTCTTCCTATGGGCTGAAGCCCAGTGAAAGGAGTCGCCACATAGTGTCAATAGAATCATATGACAGTAAAAACTCTACATTGATAATCCGTAACACTATTGGAGCCCATTCGGGTAGCCGTAAAATGACATTAGAGAAGCTGTTCGAGTCTATGTATTAGCCTTTCTGGCTGAGCCCAACAGTTTGTCTCAAGTGTGCTTCTCAATTCCAAATCAGCGGATTGCTTCTATTGTCTTGGCTGCTTGACTCGAAAGCCTCTTCATCGCCCAGCGTGTCAAAAGTCATTATCGATGGACCACATCTTGTCAGACATCGGGCCGTGACAATGACATTCTCTTGACCGCCATCAGAGAGGCGACAAATGGCTTCGCCGCCTCGTTCTGAAAGTTGCTGAGCCACCATGTCTTGTTTACCACCCAGCAGCAGATGCCAGTATGGTACTAGGTTCATCAGCGCCCTTGCTGAGCCTGGACACTCCCATCTTCTTCGACCGTGCGAGGTTATGAATGTTCGATAGACGAAGCCTCCCTTCTGACCGCTAGCTTTGGCTGTCACCACATAGGCAACGTAGTTAGTTTGAACCAAGAGAGAGAAATCTGGTTCAATCGCCCGCACCTGTTCTTCATCATCAAAAACCATGATTAGGTCTTCAATTCCCATTAGATAAGTGTGTGGTGACTGGCCAGAGAAGGCTCTGTCCAAAAGAAATCGAAATTCTGGGGTTATGATCTTCGCCGCCAC
>CALRJJ020000525.1:0-4401 GCA_943367505.1 Flavobacterium psychrophilum
ATAAGTTGGGTACTTTGAGCCGAGGGGTTAAGTGGAAACATCAGGTCTGCGCAGACCGGAAACTGTAGTGATAACCCGCTAGCTGTGGATTCTGACTTGAAGCAGCAAGAAATATCGAGCCTACGCAATAGGCAGTCAGACGATAGTAAAAAAGCCGCCGCAGATTTATCTGGGTGGCTTTTTTATTGAGCTATTGAGCTATTGAGCTATTGAGAACTCATATACTGTTCAAGAGCCTCTAGGCGACCACGCTTACTAGCCGTCTTCTTGACACCGTCGATAGAGCGGCAAAGATCAGTTATATCCTGGCGACATTCTTTTAAGCGATCAAAAGTGGTGGCACTTTCAGCTCCTTCAAAAACACCCTCATCGCTTAAAAACTCGGGAATTACTTCTTTTACCTCGCCATCGACAGAAGCACCATTTTGTCCCTGCTGTGAAATTTTAGAGCGACCTTTCTTAGACTTACTGTGGCCAGCACCAGCAAGAAAGTCTTGCCCCAAAACCAATTGCTGTTTCAATGTGGTTCTAATAGCAACCCAGCGGCGCCCCTCTTGCAACATCTGACTGCGCCCCATGGCAGTCTTAGTGAAGTCTTGAAACTCTCCCAAGGTCCGGGTGCGAATAGATTCGGGCGCCTTATTCTTAAAAGCGAAATCACGTTCTTCTTGACTCATTGGCATGGGTCGAGCCAGCAGCATCTCTTCTTGGGTCCACTCATGATGATCGCCTAAAGGCCCGCTGCTCACCACAGTATCGTCACCCGACGAACTCGATGTACCAGAAGAACCAGAAGAACCCGTTGAGCCGGGCATGGCAGCACCAGAATCAGAGCCGGCATAGGGTGGCGAACTAGCACCAGAATCCGAATCCGAACTAAAGCCAGAACTAGAGCCAGAACTAGACCCAGGGCTAGTTCCAGAAATAGATCCGGGGTTACCGCCAGAGCTAACACCAGGTATTGCACCAGGGTTATCATCCGAACTAACACTGCTGTCTGGATTTGCGGACGAAGTTGCCGACGAGCCTTCGTTACCGCGAGACGAGAGTAGCTGAGCTTGCTTACCACCACTTTCAGCCTGGGCAGAATGGCCCAGAGAGCCACTGCAACCAGTCAAAGTAAAAGCATTAAGCCCCAAACTTGAGACCAATAAGAGAGCAACAGAAATAGAATTGAAGTCGCATGACTGTAGCTTTGAACGTCGAATTCGCAAAGCTAGCTGTTGCTGCAATGATTCTGACGTTTTACTATCCATGATCGCTCCAGTTAGTTTCTTGAATCTTAGCTTGAACCAACTAACATTGCTACTGAAGGCAAAATCAAATGGCTAAGCAGGTTCTTGATTGTAATCTGGCGCAGGGACTTCGCTGTGAGTGCCGGTGGAATCGCGATTCATACATTTCTCGCACTCACCTACGAGTTTGGCATAGCTAAGGTTTAAGCCTCGAGCGATACTTGCAACAGAACCGAAGCTTGGCTTGCGTTTGCCTTGCTCGACATTGCTAATAAAGACACGATCTATTCCTGAAGCACTAGCCAGCTGTTGCTGAGTCATTTTCAAGCTCTTTCTCTTCGAGCTTATAACTTCGGCAAGAGACAGATATAGAAGTTTGTGGGTTGTTTTTTTGTCTTCCATCTTTTTTCTCCTTGGATCACCCTCGACGTATCAAGGTCGATTTGGTTTCAATTTTTTTCAAAAAAGACAATCAAAAGCAACTACCGCATACAGTATTAACGGGCCATTTTTTTGAGCATATTAAAGATAGAGTACCAACAGCAGTAGAACCCGGCATCCATTCTCAATTTGAGCGCTGGGATAGAAGACAAACCCAGAAGACATAAACAGGAGAGTAAGAAATTCTCACTCTCCTGTTTAGTCAAAAGTCATTGCTTCTAGAGCTAGCAGAAGCTTGGATTCAGCAGCGCTGTCGCACGCTCTGCATCACCGCCAGGCGATTAAGCTGACCGGCTAGCTCCCGCGTTGCTTCAGCTTCGCGCGACATACCAAGCCAATCTTGCTTAAAGCCAAGCTGATGAAGATTGGCAATACGGTCATAGGAAAGCGGCCGCACTTTGGCATAAACCGTCTCAGCAGCCTGATGGAAGGTGTGGGAGCGTTGATTGTCGCCAAGGCGACTATGCACCAATCCACGAAGGTGAAGAGCCTTTGCCACACGCACGCTAAAAGGGCCAAACTTCTTGACGAAGCTCAACTGGCATTCTTGCAGCAAGGCTTCCGCCTGCATGCAGTCAACCGCATTGCCATGGTAAAAGCTCAATGCCAGGGCAAACTGTGCATTCGCCCTCGACACATGGTCTAAAGGCAAATAACTTTGGCGGTGCTCAAGCAGACGACGCAAAGTTTTCTGTGCCTCGTTTTTCTGACCAAAAGCACCTTCGATAGAGGCCTTAGCACTCAAAGCCGCATCAATCAAAGCCAGGCCAATCCTAGCTTTAGGCGAATAAAATTTCATCGGCGTAATCCTAATCTTTCTTCTTGATACGCAAACGCTCAACTGGTTTTCCACCAGCCACGAGGTTGGCAACGATTTCTTTGGCATCAGTAGGAGCAACCCGGCCGTATGAGGCTTTGTCAGGCATGGTGACAACAACCGGGCCCTTTTTGCAAAGATCCATGCACTTGCTGCCCTTGACTGAGACCGTCTTGTCGCAGCCAAGCTCGGATAGGGCCGATTCGAAAGCAAGGCAAACAGCCTCGCTTCCTTTCTTCGGACATTTCTTGCCTTTGGTGCAGACGAAAATTTTGAATTTGTCAGACATCGTTATTAGTCTTTCGTTGGGGTTTCAGGGGGAAGCGGCGGCAGCAAAATCGCCTGGTAAGAAAATTTCGAGTCCAGTCCCTCGTCGAGCTTGAGTCCGTGGAAGTCGTTGTACCACTCGTGGCAAAGACGAAGGTGGGTATCGCGCAAACGCTGCAGATAGATATTCCAATCACGGGTCTGAGCGAGCAAAGTAGCAAGCACCTGATCGAACACCTTAGCCTGCTCTTGCTGAAAAAGCTCTAGTGCCTCGGGGTGACCTTGTTCGAAACGCTTCAAATGCTTCGAGAGCGGAACGAAACCCAGCAACTTGTCTGCCGCAACATGACCAGCAATGAATTGCTCGTCTTCAGCTCCCTCGACTTTATTGCCGAGAACGTAAGTCTTGTCAGCCAGAGCAGGCAAGAGCTTGATGAAGTCCTTATAGACCTGCACTGACTTCTGAGTTGGCTCAACCACAAAGATATGCATGTCGTAAGCAAACCAGAGTGACGTAGCTACAGCATCAGTGCCGGCAGTATTGTCGGCAACGACGATATCGTTGGGGCCATCAAGCAAATGATGCAGGATGCTGATGGCTCCAGAGAGCTTTGAGTGATAGCAGGCCGAGCCCACATCAGCTTGCTCATACTTTCCGACGGTGAGCAAGGCAATGGCACCTTGCCGACGTCCGTATTTGGCAATAAGAGGATCATCAAACTGACAGCGAATGAAGTTAGACAAGAGTGATGGCGGTGTGGTCATGATCATTGGTTTCTCACCCAGATCAGTACGCTTGCCCTTGAGATATTCAGTGATAGGCGTGAAGAGTTCTCCAAGATGCGGCGGCTCACACTCAATAGATAGAGCAGCACCAAGGTGAGCATTAACATCAGCGTCAAAAGCCAAAACAAAAGGGCTTTTGCCTGAGGCGTGACGAATGAAGCTAGCGGCAGTAGTGGTCTTACCTGAGCCGCCTTTGCCAAGAAATGCGATTCTCATTATTGTTCTCCTTATAAGGTTCGCGCAGTTGCGCAAACAATTCAGCCGCCAAGAAAGCAACGACCAACCTGAGAAAAGGAACAGCGAATCGTCGCGAAAACGATTTTCACTTTCTTTTGTCTTAAGGCGGCTTAGTCCAATGAAGTAAGATCTTGCAGTGGACGAGTTGTCTTGTTGTTTTGTGGGGATTCCTGAAAGTTTGCGCGAGAGAAAAGTAGAACCTCAGCCTAGCTATTCAAGACAAAACCACACAAGCAATAGAGGCGCAGTTGCAGACTAGAGAAAAGCCGTCAAATGGGCATTTCTCAGAGTTATTGCATTTCCTGTCAATTAGCTTATTGCAACCTAGTCGCAATAAGACCAAGTAAAAGCTCGCGCACGTAGCGCAACATGACAACAAAAGTCTCACAGACAATTAGGTTTTGCCATTTTTGTCATATTATTGCGAATAAATATCATTGACATAATTTACCCGCAAGTTAGCGTGAGCAAGCAATGGCGGGAGAAAAAGGTTAAATACGCTCTGTCAAGAATTGAAACTATTCGCATCTAAGTTATGATAATCGGGCCTCAATTGAGAATAATTCTTAGTAAGCGACAAGTGCTTTGGACAGCCAAGAAAATCGCCAATTCTAGCAG
>CALRJJ020000526.1:0-4382 GCA_943367505.1 Flavobacterium psychrophilum
TAGCTCGCATGGGGCTGTCTCCGCGAGCAACAGCCAAGCGTGATACGGCTGTTGCAGAGCCTACCGATGCAGAACTTGAGCAAAGCCTGGCGCAAGAAAAGGCGCGCCTGACGGCTCAAAAGAATTCCTCCAACACAGTTCAAGTAGAGCCCCAGGTACTACCTGGCGGAAATCCAACAGGCAAGGTCATTCATGAGGCAAAAGAACCTCAAGTAGCCAAACCCTCAGCCAAAATTGCTGACCAACAAGCGGTAAAGAATCGGGATCAGCCTCTAATAAAGAAAGGTGAGCGCGGCGAAGAAGTATTTATTACTGGTGTACCTTCGTTTGTTAGAGATAACAATATCTCCACTCCGGTAGTCGATACTGAGACGAATACTCCGCCAGCACCAACAGCTAAAACTCCCGAGCAAAAGCAAAATCTAACCCCTGCAAAAACTTCGCAAGACGAGCCAGCTGTTTGGACTTTCCCGACTCATGGACCGATTGGTTGGGCTGCTCATCCAGTAATTAGTCGCGATGAAAAGACTGTTTATGTCGGTTCTACCGATGGCCGACTTTACGCACTTCAGGCTGAGAGTGGTGCTCAGTCATTCAATTTTGATGCGGATGCTCCTATTCTCACATCGCCAATTTTTCTTGATGGCCGCTTAGTTGTTAGCGACAGTGCAGGAAAGACTCAAGCTATTGATTCAACCACAGGCAAGATAATTTGGAGCTGGGAAGGGCCAGCACCTGTGCTTGCAAGTCCAATTATGGCGGGCAATCAGGTTATTGTTTGCGATCGCACCGGGCAAGTCACTGCTTTAGACATACGTATGGGCAGACGTTTGTGGCACTTCAGTGCTCTGGATGCCATTGTTGCGGCCCCGCGTGCCCATGGCGACTCGCTTTACTTCGGTACCCGCGGTGGTCATGTTTATTCCATTGCCGCTCACAGTGGCAAACTAAATTGGAAGTATGTAGCCGATGGTCGCATCGTTAGCACGCCAACAGCCTCTGTTGACACTGTCTATGTCGGCACCCAGGGCGGTGTCTGCTTCGCCCTTGAAGCTGAGACAGGCCGGCTCATATGGGAATATCCGACCTTTAGTCCAATTCTAAAGAGCGGCGTGATTGTTTTCACCTCGGTAATGTTCGCCAGCGAAAATAAGTGGCTTTATTGCTGCGAGAAGTATTCCGGCACCTTGAAGTGGAAGGCCCCGCTCAAAGGTTCGCCTGGAGCTGCTTTGGAGACAATTGGCGCTAGTGTAATTTGTGTCAGCAAAGAAGGCTGGATGCAGGGCTTTGACACAGCAAACGGCAGCCTGCGCTTCCAACGCTTCTTGCACAAACAAATTGAAGCGCCGCCACTAATTAACAAAGACAAAGTCTATCTTGGCACCGTGGATGGTGAAGTCTCGTGCTTTAATTTGGTGGTATGAGGGTTCTTTCCTGATAAATGGGCCCACCTAACTCGATTGTTCACTAGTACTTCAGAATTCTCGCCTGGAGTAACAGTCCAAGCCTCGAACAACCATCTACTTTGTTGCTGTAATGCTACACGATCCCCGTGGCGAGCCCAAGAACGATTAGTTTAATAGTCAGAAGGATGATGTGAAGTTCTGAACATACCGCTATGGTTTGGGGCATCAGCACTAGGTAGTTTGAGGCAAGTTGTTGTGAATATGTTTGACAGATTTAGAAAACGAGATCACTCAGGCGATGAGCGCTTGAGACGGCCACTGCACCAGCGCTCTGTGACTACCGTGTCAGAATCCAATTGCTCCTGCGATGATCTTCTTGATGGTCTCAGTACTGACCTCGGCAGCCGCTGGGGCACAAAACCAGTCTCGAGTGCGAGAAAAACTAAGCTTGTAGCCTATGTACGAAATTGTGGAGATCTCTGTAGCTGTGATGCACAAAGAGCAGTTATCAAAGACTATTGCCTGCATCACGGCTATAGCATAACGAGAGTATTTGAAGATAAGTACGCCGAGAGCCTCGGCCTGTCTGATGCGTTGAAAGCACTCTCTGACGCCGATGGCTTGATTACATTTGATCTAGCTCGTTTTTGCCACAAAGACGGCGAAGAACAATTAGAGCTAAGACCTATATTCCGTCAATTTATGGGCAGTGATAAACATTTGATTGCAGTCAAAGAAGGCCTTGATACTAAAACCGCCGCAGGGCAATCAATTATGTTGAACTTGATGAACGGTGCCAAAGAAAACTATTGATCAACTGACTTGAGATAAGGAGATGGTGCTACCGGTGTGGTTTCAATACCAATTTCCTTGAGCTTCTTTTTTATCATTGGTATTGCCGCTATCGCCGCTTCTTCACCGGCCTTGATACCACGAATAGCATCAGAGCGGCGCGTTGAAATCAATGAAATTCCCTCGGTATTTGGATGAATAGTGACGTCAGCCAAAGCTGCTTGGGGCTCATCGATATCAAACAGAGCCCATTTCACCATGCGCTTTGTGATACTGCCTGGCTTTTTAAAACTGGAGAGCGGCACTGGCTCAAAGGGCTCGTCTATGTTGACGGCGATAACAAAATCAGCTCCCATAGCACGACATTGCTTCACCGGTAAGTTGCAAGAAACACCGCCATCAGAAAAGAGCATGCCGTCAATTTCTACCGGCTTACGCAAGGCAGGCACAGCGCAACTAGCCTGCATAGCATAGCCGAGGTGGCCCTTGCGAATCATGTAAGGCCTGCCATCAACAACATTAAGCGCTATGGCGGCGAAGGGAATTTTCATATTCTCAATTAAGCCCGATTCGGTTGTGAGTTTTCCAACTATGTATTTGCGAAACTTCTCTCCGCCATAAAGGCCATCATATTTGTTGTGACTAAAAGGTCTAAATAACAAAAACACCGGCGCCACAAGTAAGCGAAAAGTCAGTGGCACAGACATGAAATTGCGCATGACGGCACCGCTTTTAAATTCTTCTTCCATCTGTTCGGCTGTAGCACCAAGGCAGTAGAATCCGCCAATCACGGAACCAATGCTTGTGCCAGCGACAAGGTCGAAGTGAATTCCTTCTTTTTCTAAGATTTTAAGCACGCCCACTTCAGCGGCACCACGAGCGCCGCCACCACCAAGAGCTAAGCCTATCTTGGGTCGACCCACAATAGGGGCTGCTTTAAACAGCTTTGCTTCGCTGCGATCGGCCGACAAGGTCTCCACAATTTCGCCAGTAGCAGCTAAGGAGGCAGGGGTAATTGAATAAAGACTGAAAGACAAAATCGAGATTAGAGCCGCGCGCAGTTTGTTCATAGGTTGAAACCGAATGGGAGCCTTTATTTTAGCCTATTGGTTGCTTTTGGCCGCTGGATAACTATTCAACCTAGGTTGGCTTCTTCGTGGTTTTACCATTGCTTGACAAGCGCCTTTGCCATAGTCTCGGGCTATGACATGCCGAAAGGTGTCTCCTAAAAATGCAATTTGTAATTGGCGTAGGAAGAAGAATTCATGCAGTTAAAGCCATCGCAGCAGACAAGGCAAGCCCCGGATAATCATCAAAAAGCAAGTGAAGATCATTCTCGTGAGGCTGTTCCCCTGACCGAGCGCCGCAGTGCTGCCACCATGGGGCTATTGTGGATCACTATGGTTACTGCCTTTCCCTCTGTTTTGATCGGTTTTCAGTGGTACAAAGAGGGCCTGACACTCTCGCAAGTAATTATCTGCACCGCCCTTAGCTGTTTGGTCCTATTGGCATACTCAGTTCCCTCGGCCTATTTGGGTGCTCTCAGTGGTCTTCCCTATGGCATTCTCAGCCGCAAAGTCTTTGGCCGCTGGGGCTCTAGGCTGGTGTCTTGCAATCTGCTCTGGATATTCATTGCCTGGTACTCGCTGGCCGCCCTTCTATTGGCTGACGCTCTCAATGGTCTATTTCATTGCAACATACCAGTAATGTATATGGCGGCCGGATTAGCTGTGATGATGGCGTTCAACAACTTTTTTGGTTTTTCCGGGGTAGCTAACTTCGCTCGCTATTTAGCCGCGCCACTTTTGCTTGGTATGGTTGGCTATACCTTCTTTAAGGTGATACCAACTTGCCCGACTACTGCTCTCAGTGCCATCCCTCAGGTTTCCTTCCTCACAGCTCTGACTTCGGTATCGGGCTTTGTCATTGGTTTTGCCGTTTGGGGCAATGAGGCCGACTACTGGCGTTATGGCAAAACCAATAAGTGGCTTACAGCATTGCCGCTTACGATTGCACTGTTGATTGGGCAGATCATATTCCCAATTACGGGCTGGATGATTTCGAGACTCTCTGGCATTACTGATTATGGCGCGGCTACTAATTATATAAATGTCTATGCTTTTGGTGGCATTGCTGCTATTGCCGCAATCGTTCTTGCCGTGGCCTATTTCGCCTGCAATGACT
>CALRJJ020000527.1:0-4370 GCA_943367505.1 Flavobacterium psychrophilum
AGAGTCAAAATTATGCAAAGTAGGCCAGCACCCAAGCGCGTGAAATCATCCAGCAACAGAGTTTGTATGCATTCTGCGGCGGCCGAGTCGGGCGGTCTTGCATTGGTTACTATTGGCAATTCTTTGAGAGGCGATGATGGTATTGCTCAGCGGGTCTGCGATGCCCTAGATCCAGATATCCTCGCTCGGGTCTGTCGCTTTGACCTTGGTACCTTTACCAATTTGCTCGGTGACTGCCTAGCTGGCCACTATTCTGCAGTTATTGTTGACGCTACTAAAAGTGGTACTGTGGCTGGCAATATTTCTATTACTGATTTGAGTGTAATGGCTAGCGGAAGTTGGGCTGCTCCACTGAAGTGTCCATCTAGCCATGGTCTTTCCTTAGTTGATGAATTGATTTTGACCAACGGAAGAATCGCCCTACCGAAGCAAATTATTCTTTTTGGTGTTGAGGTTAGTGATGTAGATTGGGCCGCGCAGCTTTCACCAACTATGGAGAAGTGCCTCCCTTCTATAGCTAATAGTCTTTCGCGCTTAGTTGTTTCTACTTTGGAAGTAACAAAAAATGCATGAGGCCTCGGTGGCTCAGTCAATTCTTCGGATTGCCAGTAAGAAGCTTGCCAGCACGGCTCACACCGATACGGTTACTGCTATTCATGTAATCATTGGTCAGTTTCGTAACATCGATATCGATTCACTAAAATTTGCCTTCGACAATATCCGGCCAATGTACGCTGGCTGCTCTAATTGTCAATTAGAGGCCGAGGTGATAGCCGCTAGGGCTACCTGTAGAGGATGCTCTCGTACGTACAACCCTGATATGGCCTCGTCATTTCGTTGTCCTCAATGTGGCAATGGTGTTGGCCAACTAATAACTGGGGAAGAACTAGATGTAATCGGTATTACTCTGCGATAAATAGAACTATTTGGTGAACGGTAAAAATGCACGATTCTTCTGACGAACACATGCTTGAGCGAATTCTCGCTGGCAATGACGACCTGGCGCAACATAACAGAGAGCATTTCGACGAACTCAATCTTACCGCTGTCAATATCATGAGTGCCCCTGGGGCTGGCAAGACTAGCCTGCTTGAGTGCACGGTGGCCACCCTGGCGACTAAGCATAATATTTTTGTGCTGGAAGGGGACATGGTCGGTAACCTGGATGCTGAAAGGTTGCGCCGGGTGGGCGCCTCGGTCTTTCAGATTTGCACCGGCCGCAGTTGTCACCTCGATGCCCAGATGGTGGCTCGCTTCTTGCACACAGAGCCTTTAGCAGGGGTTGAGCTACTGTTAATTGAGAATGTTGGTAACCTGGTCTGTCCCGCCGATTTCAAGCTCGGTGAGCACAAGCGAGTTGTTTTGCTGTCCGTCACTGAAGGTGACGACAAGCCCATTAAGTATCCAGTAATTTTTCGTAGCTGTGATGCTGTGGTATTCACCAAGTGCGACCTCTTACCCTATGTCGATTTTGACATTGAGCGCGCTATCGACAATATTCGGGTTCTCAATGAAGGCGTAGAAACATTCGTTGTTTCATCTAAAGATAAAACGGGTTTGACTGAGTGGAATAGTTGGCTTAGCCAAAAGGTAGGGGTAAAAGTAGCATCCCTCGAAAGTTAAACCGATCGGTTGATGTTGCAAAAACTCAAATCGGGTGTAATTAAGAGACGCCTTTGAGTGTTAGTAGTGAGAAAAACGTGCAAAAAAGTTTCACCCTTCCTAAATCTGATTTTGACCAATTTTTTTCCCTTTTGGCGCAAATGGGCACAGTATATGCGGCGGTGAAAGTTTCAGAGCAGTCATTTGCCTTTCGGGCCGTAACCTCGGCGCAGCAAATTGCCTTTGATGCTATTCGCACTATTTTGCCGCCGAAGAAATTTTTCTATCCGCCCAGCGAAACACTAATAACCTACGATAAAGACGGCATTTATGAGAATGAGCCTGAGCTTGAGTTCAAGGTAATATTTGGTGTCCATCCCTGCGACCTGGCGGGGCTGGGGATCATGGACAAGATATTTTCGTCGGGTCACGCCGATAGCCATTATATGAGGCAGCGCGAAGCTAGCTTTGTCATTGGCCACTCTTGCATGCCCGATAAGCATTGCTTTTGTCAATCAATGGGTAGCGACTGTGCCAAGTCAGGCTATGACATTTTTCTTACTGATATTGACAGCGACTATTTTATTGAGGCTTTGACACCAGCCGGTGACCAATTTATTGCCTTAGCACAGCCAATTCTTGCCGGGGCGACAGACAAAGATCATGAGCGTAACCATTATTTCTGGGAAACGCGCTCTGCGGCTTTCACCAATGGTTTTAATTCAAGCAATTTGAAAGTGACCATGGAAGGGGAGTGGGACAATAAATTATGGGATGAACTGGGCGAGCGCTGTCTTAGTTGCGGTAGCTGTACCCCTGTTTGCCCCACTTGCTATTGCTTTGATTTAGTTGACATTGCCAGTCTCAACAATGATTCGGGCTCGCGCAAGAGAGAATGGGACAGCTGCCAATTCACCGGTTTTGCCAAGGTTAATGGTGACTTTAATTTCCGCCCCACACCTGTGGATCGTTTGAAATTTTGGTACCGCCATAAATTACATGGTTTTGATGACGCCTATGCCGATAAGACCTGTGTTGGCTGTGGCCGTTGCACGGTTTCTTGTCCATCAGGTATTGACGATATAGTGGCTGTGGTCAAAGCATTGCAAGTATCTTCTGCGGCTAAAACTAGTGAGGGAGCTGATGCCTGAGAATAATTCACAGTCTAATTGCAGACCCGATAGCTGTGCCCAAAATAATAGTGCCAATAAAGCTTGTACGCCCTACCTTCCTACCCGGGCTGTTCTAAGTAAGATAACTGAGATGGCCTACGATAACTTCTTGTTCGAATTTGAGCAGATCGATCCGATTTTTCGTTCTTGCTTGCCTGGTCAGTTCGTTGAGATCTGGATACCCGGAGCCGGTGAGAGCCCAATTTCTGTTTGCTCTGGCAGTGTCGGTGAAACCCTGCAATTGCTCATTCGCAAGGCCGGAAGAGTGACCAAGGCTCTGTTTAATTTAAAGCCCGGTGATTGGGTCGGATTGCGTGGTCCATATGGTCACGGCTTTCCAGTTGATCTGTATAAAGGTAAAAACGTCTGCATGATTGCTGGCGGTCTTGGTGTAGCTCCTCTGCGCTCTGTCTGGCAGTATTTGATTGAGCATCGTCGAGACTATGGTCGCTTGACGCTAATTTATGGCATGAAGCATAGCGATGAGATTCTCTTTGCTGATGAGTTGATAGCGTTGCGTCATAGTCAAAAGCTTGAATTGTTTTTGGCGGCTGAAGACGTTACTGTTTGCCACATTGCTAATTTAGAAATTGAAGCAGGTCGAGTCACTGACTTGCTTGATTTGGCTGAGCTTTCTACTGATATGCAAGTAGCTATTTGCGGCCCACCTGTGATGTATCGATTTGCTGTTGAGCGCTTACGGCGCTTAGGTATTGCTGATGAAAATATATGGCTCTCTTTAGAGCGCCATATGAAGTGCGGCATTGGTAAATGCGGCCATTGCTATATCGGTGGAAAATTTGCCTGTCAGGAAGGTCCAGTTTTTCAGCTAACCGAGCTGGCTAACATGCACGAAGTTATAGAATATCCGCGCGAGAAAATTCAGATATGAGCGTTGCTAAAGTACTACCGACTATATCGGTTGAGGGATTGACTGGTTGTGCTGGCGAACTGCTTGTGATACTAGAAAATCTTGATCATCTCTTGCCTTATGTGCGCATCAAGAGTTTTCCTTTTGCTCAAAGTAGAAACGAAGACGGCCCGGTCGATATTACCTTTGTCGAAGGTAGCGTCAGTCAAAATCACGATTTAGAGAAGCTCACTAAGATACGTGCCAATTCGCGCTGGCTAGTGGCAGTAGGCAACTGTGCTACTACTGGCTGCTTGCAAAAGGCTTCTTGCCAACAATGTAGTGCCAAGTCGATGATGCAGGCGGTATATGGCAATGATTCAACCATGTCGGTTCTACCAGCTCAGCCACTTGAGCACTATGTCAAAGTTGATGTTTCTTTGCCTGGCTGCCCAATCAATGCGACTCAGTTTCTTGCTGTGACAGCAAGCTTGCTGCGCGAGCAATTGCCTTATATCACCAGTAAACCGGTCTGTCTTGAATGCAAGATGAAAGAAAACCCCTGTGTTTTGATTGAGAAAAATGCACCATGCCTGGGGCCAATTACTGCTGCTGGATGTGGAGCGCTCTGTCCTAGTGTAGGTGCTGCTTGTTATGGCTGTTGGGGAGTGTGCGATGAGCCACAGATTGAAGCAATGAAAATCATCCTTTCAGAGAAAGGCTATGACGCGGACGAAGTCTATAGT
>CALRJJ020000528.1:0-4365 GCA_943367505.1 Flavobacterium psychrophilum
CAGCAGCTTCAGACAAACCAAAGTGCCTGACCTTACCTTCTTTAATCAGCTCCTGAACAGCCCCGGCCACTTCTTCGATTGGCACTGCCGGGTCAACGCGATGCTGATAGAAGAGGTCGATAACATCAAGTTTTAGGCGCTTGAGAGAAGCTTCCGCCACAAACTTAATCTGCTCAGGGCGGCTGTTTAGGCCAAGCCATTTTTCTTTGCCTGTTGGATCAAGATTGAAACCAAACTTAGTGGCAATCACAACCTGGTCACGAATAGGCGAAAGAGCTTCGCCCACAAGTTCCTCATTTGTATAAGGGCCGTAGACTTCAGCTGTATCAAAAAAGTTGATGCCTTTTTCAACAGCGACTCGCATCAGCCTGATCATCTCTCGCTTATCAGCTGGCTTGCCATAACTAAAGCTCATACCCATGCAGCCTAAGCCAAGGGCAGACACTTCAAGGTTACTACTCCCAAGTTTCCGCTTTTCCATTATTACTCCTCAGATCGCGAGTCAATTCAAAACTGACTCGCGATCAGTCAATCGATGCGCTCGGTTAAGAACCGCTAATCTCCTTAGACTTCTTCATGTCAATGACAAAGCGATACTTAACGTCTTGCTTGAGCAAGCGCTCAAAAGCTTCGTTCACTTGCGACATTTCAATCATTTCGACTTCGGCAACGATATTGTGTTTTGCACAAAAATCGAGCATCTCTTGGGTTTCCTTGATACCGCCAGTGGCAGAGCCAGCAAAGTTTCGTCTCTTGGGCAGTAATGCGAACGCATGAACAGACAACGGCTTTTCTGGGGCGCCAACGAGAGTTAGGGTGCCATCTCTCTTAAGCAAAGCAAAATAGGCATTTAAATCGTGGTCAGCTGAAACGCAATCAAGAATGAAATCAAAAGAAGTGGCATGTTGAGCCATTTCATCAGCATTCTTAGAAAGCACAACTTCATCTGCCCCAAGCTTCTTCGCATCTTCAACCTTTGAAGGAGAAGTTGTGAATAGCACTACATGAGCGCCTAGTGCCTTAGCGAACTTTACTCCGAGGTGCCCGAGACCACCAAGACCGACGATACCTACCTTTTGACCCGGGCCAACCTTCCAGTGCTTTAGAGGTGAAAAGGTGGTGATACCAGCGCAGAGCAGCGGCGCGGCAGCAGCGAGGTCAAGGCCATCAGGCATGCGCAGAACACATCTTTCACGCACAACAATGCTCTGTGAATAACCACCAAAAGTGGTGCCACCGATATGCTTGTCTTCAGCATTGTAAGTGCCAACATTTTGCTCACAATAGACTTCTAGATCTTCATTGCAATCAGCGCATTGGCCACAGGAATCAACAGTGGTGCCAACGGCAACCAGGTCACCAACTTTGAATTTTTTTACCGCTGAACCAACTGCTGCGACTTTGCCGACCATTTCATGGCCAGGCACAACCGGATATTGAGTAATGCTCCATTCATTGCGGGCCATATGTAAGTCGGAGTGGCAGACGCCGCAGAAGAGAATCTCAAGCTGCACATCATCGGCCAATAGTTCTCGCCGCGGAATCTTCATCGATTGCAAAGCAGCTTTGGGGTCATTTGCCGCAAAAGCATTCACTAGTTTTGTCGCTACAGCATTGGTCATTACTCTATCTCTCCTAATTACGTTACGCCCGGGTACGCCAGGCTCAGCCTCTGCCATTGACTGCAAAGGGCCGACTGCAACGAAGTGGTTTCTGTTCCCTTTATTAAAACTCCGCCCGTCCGTTTTGAATACGCCGAAAAGTACGCAATGTTTGCCTAATCCTCCGGACGACCGTCCAAAAGCACATAGGGCAGGGTGTATAATCTTTTTATGCCTAAACAACTTTTGAACACAACTATTAAACATGCCATGCGCATCGCCACAACCCCGAGCGTACGCAAAACCTGCCTAGCAAACGTTCATGTGGGGCGAGTAGAGAAGCATTTACCCCGAACACCGGTGCTCTATCAACCAAGCATTGTCATAGTTCTACAGGGCACGAAAAGGGGCTACATTGGCGATCGCATTTGTATCTATGACGCCGACAACTATTTTGTTACTGCCATTTCTATGCCTTTTGAATGCGAAACATTTGCCAGCGAGGAAAATCCGCTTCTAGCAATCACTATCAATATAGAGCTGCCAGTTCTCCGAGAACTAGTGCTACAGATGGACATAAAACCGAGGCGAGACAAGGTAGCAGAGGCATCCTACGCCACTCCCCTGACAGCAGAAATTCTTGAACCAGTAGAACGCTTGATGGCAATTCTTGCTCCAGCGAGCGAAGGTTCAGCCGAGGCATTGTGCGACCTCAAAGTATTGAGCGGCCAAATTTTGCGCGAAATCTACTACCGAGTTCTAAGGGGGCCGCATGGTAGCGCCCTTTATGCACTAGCCACACGGCAAGGGCATTTGAGCGATATGAATAGCGTGCTTGAGCACATTCATGAAAAGTACGCCACAGAAATAAGCGTCGATGACCTCGCTCGTTCGTTGAACATGAGCGCCACCATGTTTCACCAACATTTTAAAGATCTGACAGCCACGTCGCCCTTGCAATATGTCAAATCGCTACGCTTGCACAAAGCAAAAATTCTCATGGTGCAAGATGGCTTGAATGCTTCAGAGGCTTCCGAAAAAGTCGGCTACAACAGCCTCTCGCAGTTCAGTCGTGAATTCAAACGAATGTTCGGCAATAGCCCCACCGAAGAAGTTGCTAGAACAAGGGCGCTATATGGCATGGCACCAGAAGAGCTAGAAGAGCTTGTGGTGAGTAGGTAGAACACTACAATTCAATTTTCAATTATTTCTTGAACCGAGTGCACAATTTTACTTAACGCAAGCGAGCCAAGAGTGCCTATCTTCTTCGTAAAACGCGAGTGCGAAACAGTTCTTACCTGGTGAGCCATACTGTAACTTGCCTTGGTCAAGCCCCCCTCTGGCGGCAGAACCTCGACCATAATCGGCGACAGTTTGCCAGACTTGGTAAACCAACCAGTTCCAGTGAATGGAACGATTATGCTCAAGCCTATCTTGGTGTTCATTTGATCGTTGCTAAGGACAACACAAGGGCGAACTTTCGCTTGCTCATGCCCTTCCGTCGGATCCAAGTTGACCAGCCAAACTTCACCTTTAAGAGGCATTATCTAGCCCGTCTGCAATGGCGCAATCCCACACTTTATTCTCAGCCTGGAACTCGGCAAACTGCTCAGGATTTGCTATCAGCAAGTCAAAAGTTTCGCCTACTTCTTGCAAATAATTTTGCTTGCGAAGTTCTTCGCACATGCGGTGGATGACGTCAGCGGCCGTGCAGCCCAAAAACTTTGCCTGTTCATTTATCAAAGCAATGTCATTCTCAAAAGCCTTAACAGTCCTCTGATTACCTTTCCTTGTTTCGAATTCTGCAAGCATTGGAACCTTCTCTTCCCCAGAACAAGCCGTATACAAAATTGTATACCGAGAACCACGGGTCGTCAAGAGACGACTGCGTACGCCTCACTCAGTGGGCCATTAGCAAGCAAACCCTAAGAGCTAAACCCTCGGTTCCACAGCTTCAACCAGGGGTTTCTCGGCCTTGCGCATTAGACGCGTTTGCAGACGGTCGAGATAAATATAGAACACCGGGGTAATATACAGTGTCACCACTTGCGATACCAACAGACCGCCGACAACAGTTAAGCCCAAGGGTTGCCGCGATTCTGAGCCAGCACCAAGACCAATAGCAATTGGCACAGCCCCCATAAGGGCAGCCATGGTGGTCATCATAATGGGCCTAAAGCGCGTCAGGCAGGCTTCGTAAATAGCTTGCTCTGGCGGCTTGCCCTGCTCGCGCTCGGCATCTAAAGCAAAGTCAATCATCATGATGGCGTTTTTCTTGACGATACCAATCAACATGATCAAGCCAAGAAATCCATAAATATCCAAATCGTGCTTTGTTATGAGCAGCACCAGCAGAGCACCAAGACCGGCCGAGGGCAGGCCCGAAAGAATTGTAATGGGATGGATGAAGCTCTCGTAGAGAATACCAAGCACAATGTAGATAACCAGTATGGCAATGGCAAGCAACATCCAAAGATTCTGGAATGAATCTTCAAAGGCCTCTGCCGTGCCCTGGAAGGCCGTTGTCACTGACTTGGGCACGGTGGTCGAGGCCAGTCGATTAATCTCACCCACCGCTTCACCAAGAGATTTACCTGGTAGCAAATTGAATGAAATCGTCACTGATGAAAACTGGCCAAGGTGGTTTACCAACAATGGGCCTATGCCAGTTTTAATCTCGGCGATGGTATCAAGCGGCACTAAGCGACCACTTGGTGTATGCAAGAAAAGCTGTTTGAGCACAGAGGGGTCGCGGTAAAAGCGA
>CALRJJ020000529.1:0-4337 GCA_943367505.1 Flavobacterium psychrophilum
GGCAATAGCCTTGTCTAAATCTTTCAAAGCTGCAGGGTAATTTTTGAGCTGCTTATAAATGCTACTGCGCAAACGAAATACATCGGGATCATTCGGCACCATCGCCATTAGACGAGCAGTCTCTTTTAGCGCTTCTTCCGGCTTACCAGCCTTGATCAAACAATTGATAATCTGATGGCGGACCCAATCAGAAGAATGACAACGATCCGACTGACGAAAGGCTTCTGCCGCTTCAGAATAGCGCCCCATCTGTTCTAGAATACCGGCCTTGGTGCTGAAAACCGAAGTACCTTTTTCATAATACTTCTCAGCATCCAGAGCGGCTTTGTAGGCCTGATCGTAACGCTTGAGCATATTAAGTACTCGAGCTCTGACCAAATATCCATAGCCGTATTTCACTGGGCATTTGAGTGATTGATTGACATAGGTTAGTGACTCTTCAAGCCGATCTTGCAACAGGGCAATTTCAGCCAATCGACAATAGGCTTTACTGCAATTCTTATCCATGGCGATTGCTTGTTTTAAAAAGTTTTGGGCTTTATCGGCATCGGCAGTATCGTCTAAGTCATCCATATAAGTAAGCGCAGAGCCGCAAAGCACCTCAGGAGTAATGCAGTTTGCCTTGCGCAGTTTCTCAAAGATCACTTTTGCTTCGCTAATATGCTTGTTCTCTCTAAACTCCTCACCAATGATGCACAAGAAAACAACGTCATCAGGGGTGTAACTATTTTTGTGGTTAAAAATCAGCTTTTTGTACCTGGCCTCATTGACCGGAGCTAAAGCAAAATCATCCGAAGCAATAGCAGCATTGCTTGAAACAACCCCAGCGGCAAGCAAAAGAAGAACTCTTGTAGCTAAACGAACACCAAAGAACATATCCCGCCTCGAGCGACCTAAAAACATCTTTCCCAGCAAAAGCGCGATTCACTCCTCATGCGGAAATAACCAACAAGCCCGCCTGTAGACGAGCGGCGAATAAATTCAAACTTAAACCAAAACCTTGGTCAATATGATTGACCAATATGTTAATTTGGTCAATCAATAAATGTCCACAAATATGATGTATGGCAAGACCGAAAACTATTCCCAATAGAGCTGAACTGATCATTGGCGCCGCCGAAGAATTATTTGCGCGTTATGGCTATGAGCGTACTAGCATAGACGACATTGCCCGCCACCTCGGGATTGGCAAAGGCTCTATTTATCTAGATTTTCGCACCAAAGACGACATCCTCTTCGCTGTCATCTCTAAACATGCTGAGTCTATGAAACAGCTCATGCAAGACAGACTTGACAATGTCGGTAGCTCACCGCTAGCAGCCCTGAAAGAAATTCTTGAGCAAAGCATTGCCATGGTTTACGACACTGCCACCCGCGACATTCATACACCCGAAGCATTGCTCCATACGTCACTAACAATGAAAAGCCGCTTTGCTGACTTCTTTGTCTTTAAGCGCACCGCTGTTCTTAACTTGCTGCAAATGGCTGCAAAAGCAGGTGAAATTGCATCAGAAAAGGCGAGTGAAGAAATGGCCATAACGATTTTGATGACCACGTCTACGCTCTATCCACCGTATTTCAACAACTACACTGAATCTGAGACCACAATCAAGAAACCACAACTTATGAAGCAAGCCAAACTCACCCTAGGTTTGTTGATTGACGGTTTGCAGGCCCGCTCAGTCGAACCTTAGACGCAAAGTTCTTACTTCAAGTTCTTACTTCAAGTTCTTACTTCAGGTACTTGGCGAACCAATCTTGGGCCAAGTGTGCCACTTGTTCCAAAGAGCCTGGCTCCTCAAACAGATGCGCAGCGCCATCAATCACAGCTAAGTGTTTAGCACAGGCCAATCGCAAAACTGCTTCTTGGTTGAGCTTTAGCACATCTTGATCATTAGCACCGACAATGAACAACGTAGGAGCATGAACATCCTCAAACACATCAGCTGCTAAGTCGACTCTACCACCGCGAGAAACCACTGCACTCACAAATTTACTTCTTCTCTCAGCAGCAACAAGAGCAGCAGCGGCTCCAGTACTAGCCCCAAACAATCCAATCTTCAAACCCTTAGTATTCTCATCAACGACCATGGCGTCGATCACGGCAACGAGTCGCTCAGAGAGAAAATCTATGTCGAAACGATGCTCACCATTAGCAGTATCATGATGCTCTTCTACTTGACTGAGCAGGTCAACGAGCAAAGTTCCCAAGCCTTTGCTATTAAGTGCACTTGCCACAAACTGGTTTCTCGGACTAAAGCGACTACTAGCGCTACCGTGAGCAAAAATTACTAGGCCAGAAGCATGCTCGGGCACTACTAAGTCTGCGGTCAAACTTGTTTTACCAGCGTGAATCGTGAGGGATGTTCTCAATTCCTGGGTTCGCGAACCGAATTTCATGTCTTGCTCCTTCAGTTTGTATTAAGGCAATGAATAGCCCGATCGGCACTAAACGAATGACTCTCTTTCAGAGCGGCGGCTACAGCAGCATCAGTAACTTGCTCGAAATTAACGTAATACTGGCCCACTGCAGCAAAATCTCTTGGCATAGTCAGGGCAACCACATCATCGCAAACTAAACGCAACTCAGAGTAACTAGAAAAACTTATGACTGGCACGGCAAGAATGATAGAAGCCGCCCGCCGCTGCTTAACTGACTTAATTGCCGCTAAAGCCGTCATACCAGTGGCGATACCATCATCAACGATAATGACTATTTTGTTTTCTAAAGAAATTTCGTCATGGCTACCTGAGTGGCGAATCGCCTCTTCTCTTAAGCTGGTCTGCTGCAACAATAAATGACATTGCTCACTAATGTATGCATCCCAGTCTGCTCGCTGCGGAAGACCAGGATTAGTAATAACAATTCCGTCAGCAGTGACAGCTCCAATTGCATATTCTGGTTGACCAGGATATGGCAGTTTTTTTGAGCAAAGAATCTCAAGAGGACAAGAAAGTTTGCGCGCCACTTCCAGAGCCGTTATCACACCACCTCGCGGCAAGCCCACTACCACTAGTTGCGAGTGGTGGCTAAAATTAGGATGGCGCTCTAGATAGCTAAAGACACCTGCTGCTAGTTTAGAACCAGCTTCGGTTCTATCGCGGAATATCATCTCTTTTCTTACGGCCAACATATATCCGACGTCATGTTCCAAAACTTATACGAACACGAAAAGCAGAATTCTGCCTCTCCACTACTTTAGAAGAGGCAGAACTCCGCGACATCAGCCGTAAGACTTAACGAGAGAAATCATCCCGCTCACTTTAGCAATAGAGCAGAAGCTCCGCTGTTGACAGCTCAAAACCCGCCTAAACTGGTGCCCAGCTAGTGCCGCTGGTGCTGAAGACATCAATGAACGGCGCGTGAATATTGACTCTAGCCGCAGCCTTAATCCTTCGCCCCAAAGTGTCTTGAGCCCGAGTGGCCACATATGGATTTTCATCAAGCGCTAGCTCACTGAGCACTGGTGATGGCATGTTGTGGTTTTCGGCCAACGAATAGCGGACATCGGCGTCTGGATCGTGGGCTAGTGCCATGAGGATGCCCACCGGAGCAGCGGGGTTATCGGCTACAGCAGTGCGAACCTCAGGGTGCTTATCTGCGGCCATCTGCGCCAGTACTTCAGGCGCGTCGCCGAGGTTCTCAACCACCGCAACCAGCAAATTAGGGTCACGGGCTGGCAAGAACAACTGTTCTTTCATTGTATTGGTTCGCATCACCGAAGCATTCTTATAAAAAACACGCAGCCAACTGCTTGCTGAGACCGAGCGGCCCGAGCGAGCCAGCCGAGCACGTTCTGCCCTCAAACGAATTTTGATCATTTGAAATGCAGAAGCATTTTGCGTTTTCTTCTTAGACATAAAGACCTTCCTTCCTTCGAGCACGATCGCTCCGAAGTGAGTCGACAGGCCTTGCGACCACTAGGAAGCGATAAAAGTTCCCAAAATGAACAAATTGAATAAGATTAAAATTGTCGAAATTGTCAATGATGCCTCTCACAGCAACGGTTCATGAGGTCAAGGCTTTTTATTAGGCAATCTCACTCTAAATGTCGCACCAGCAAATGGTGCCGATATGCAAGCTATTGACCCCCCTGCACTCTCAACGATACGACCAGCAACATAAAGGCCCAACCCAGAAGGCTTTCGAGTGGCAGAGCGAGTCGGTGTTACACGCTCAAAAAGACTAGGCAAAAGCTCTGGATCAACGCCATCACCATCATCAATGACTTGCAGCACCAGGGCATTGTCACTATCAAGATCTGCGGAAAGTACAATTTCGCTACCATACTGGGCATGGGTGCAGGCATTGTGCAAAAGATTGATTAATACTCGAT
>CALRJJ020000530.1:0-4336 GCA_943367505.1 Flavobacterium psychrophilum
AGTTCCGCTGACAACCAAACTTTCCAGCTTCGGCAAGCAATTCAGCCTAAGCAAGTCTTCGCCTGTCAATGTTGAATCAGCCAAGCCAAGATCGATCAGCTCAGGCAACTTGTTTAAACTATCAACAGCAGCCGGACTAAACTTACTAGCAGTAAAAATCACTTTCCTTAGCGAAGCCAGGTGCTCTATGGACGCAGCAGTCTTATCGTTCCAGTCACCAGTCACACCGTCTTCAAAAAGCACAGCAAACAAATCATTAGCCCCAAACCCCCGCAAAAGCTCAGGCTGATCACAAATTGCTTGACCGGCCCGAAAGACAACAGCTGGGCCATCGGCAATTTCGACAACGCCACAGGCCGATACACACTTATTTTCGTCACCCTGACCAATCTTGCCGATTTCTCTGTCAGGAAATTGAAAGCGGATGAAACCGGACCTCTTTGGAGGCAACCGATAAGCATCCACTGCCGACCTCGGTGTTATGTCAGGTTTCACTGTCTCTGGCGGATGGAGCAACGGTAAAGTAAAGGACTGGGCACAGAAAAAGACAACAAGAGCCACTAACGTCAAAACTCCAGTCGATAAAAATACGTTGAAGCGCCTATCTCTCGGTCCAGTAGATTGACCGTCAGAGGAAGAGAGCTTGGACCGCCCCTGAGATTGAGAATCGGAGAGTTTCGCTTGCTCACCAATGACATCGAGCACTTGAGAAAGAGACTGCGGGCGCGCGCTGGGATCTTTTGCTAACAGTGCAGCGACCAGCTGCTCCAGCCAATCGGGATAACTTTGCTCAGGTTCTAAGCCGCCAGCCTCGGCCAAAGATGGCGGCTGCGTTTCTTGATGCATGAGCATGGTGGCCAAGGCCGTTTTAGCGCGAAAGGGTGGCTTACCTGTGAGCATTTCAAAAAGAGCACAGCCACTAGAATAAATGTCCGAACGGGCGTCTACTTTCTCACCCAGTGATTGCTCAGGGCTCATATACAGCGGGCTACCAAATACTGTTCCGGCCGCGGTCAGCTGCTGGCCAGCAGAAGCAGTAGCTGACAAAGCAGCAATGCCAAAGTCAACAAGCTTCACCGCCGCTATGGCATCACTGGTGCTACTGCGCAACTCAAGAAAAATATTGGCGGGCTTAATATCGCGGTGGACAACACCATTTTTATGACAAAGAAGAAGGCCCTGACAAAGCTCAGAAAAGACATACAAGGCCTCTGTCACGTCCAGCGCGCCCTTGCGAGCAATGCGCTCGGCCACTGACTCACCATCGAGATGCTCCATGGTGTAATAAGGCAAGCCACCTTCGGCAATACCAAAATCGAAGACTTGCACAATATTCTTGTGCTTCAATTTTCCCAGAGCCTGCGCTTCACGCTTAAAACGCTGCCGAATTTCTTCGTTTAAATTAGCAGTAGCAAAGGTTTTTAACGCCATGTCTTTGTTGAGCTGCAGATGATGGGCGAGATAAACCGCTCCCATCCCTCCGCGACCGAGCAGGGCTAGAACTTTGTATTTTTGATCAATAACTTGACCGACTAAATCTATTTTAGAGTCTACTTTTGAGGGATCAGCCGGCTCACCGGTCATTGACCTTTTTTCCCTTAGCTAGTACGTCAGCACCACACTTATTGCACTTATAGTAACCCTCAAGGGGAGTGCCGCAAACCGCACAGTCATCATTTGTTTTGCTCAGGGAGTCTTCTGGGGCAACCTCAATTACTTTCCAGCTACCAGTAACAAAGCCAGTGGCGCAGGCCTGTAGATGCTTAGCTTCATCTTCGCGATGGGTCTGGCGCAGCAAATTAGCATAATTTTGCAAGACTTTCACAGTATCAGCGTGGCCAGCACCCTGAACTTTAGTGCGAATTGCCAGGCAGCGCTTGTAAGCATTTTCGGCTTCTGTCATTTTTTTATGGACGAAATAAAGCATGGCAATATTGCCAAGACAAGTAGCAACAGTCAGATGGTCTGGACCGTACATCTTTTCGTAAATGTTGCAGCTCTCCAGTGCGCTTTTTTCAGCAGCACCATAATTGCCACAGTAATAGTAACAGCGAGCGAGGCTATCAGCCGATTCTGCCACAACTGTATGGTTAGGACCAAAGACTCTCACTTTAGCCTGATGTACTTGTTCTAGCAGGGGAGCCGCTTGCTGGTTGCGATCCTGAGACCCTAGCGCCTTTGCTAAAGCTTCTAAGGTAAGACAGAGACGATGATCTGTTTCACCAAATGATTGGGCGATTTCAAGTCCCTTGGCCAGGCGCTCTTCTGCTTTGGCCCAATCACCAACAGCCAACGCCTCTTTGCCTGCTTGATAGAGCGGTTCCCATAGAGCCATTGCTTCATCCGCAGACAAAACTTTAGGTGGTGCCGGCGCTGCCGCTGGTGGCTTCAAGGCTTCAAAGCGACCGGTCTTAGACCACTGCCGAGCGGTAACAACTGCTGGAGCAGAGCCCTTGTTTTTCAACTTGAGAATGACATCGTCATAGGTGGCTTGTAGTTTCTGCACATCCGGATGCCCTAGACCAAGAATGCGCTTCTTGATGTTGAGAGCCTTGAGAAGAATTGGCTCTGCCAGCTCCTCTTTCTGCATAACCACATAAAGCAAGCCAAGGTTCGCCTGCATGCCAGCCACATCAACGTGTTCAGAACCGAACACCTTGGTATAGATTACAACCAGTTCCTGGGCCATAGGCTCAGCGTCTTTAAACTTTTCTTGAAACCATAAGCATTCGCAAAGTCGCTCCAAAGACAAAGCGCGCCTGCGATCTGTCGGGCCGAACTCTTTGCTTTCCTCTAGGGCTGCATACCAGAGATTTTCGGCATACTCGTACTTGCCCTCCGACTGAGCTTTCTCGGCCGAGTTCTTATAATTCTGCCAGCGATCTTTCATTGCCAAGATAGTAAGCCCGGTAGACAATCTATTACATAGTTACCACTCTTTGCTGAGATTTCACTGCTTTTCAGCTGTTCGTAAAGTAAATAGGCACTTGGAAATCTTTATTTGACGGCCATAACCCTTGATCAAACTGGTTAGTTCTTAATAAACTAAGCATTACATTCTGGAGGCGGTCAAATGGACGAGGAAAAAAATTCACCAAGCTTGAGTGAACAGCTAAATGCGATTCCGACGCCTTCCACTGTGAAGAATCCGGGTGCCGGTGCTATTGGCAGTCCGGGCCGAATAACAAATTCTGGCATGGCTTCGCAGTCGCCAGGGAGAGTAACGAATTCTGGTATGGCTTCGCAGTCCCCTGCCCCACCAGAAGCGCAGCAGCAAGGCGGGGACGTGCCCCAATGGATGAAGAATTACGCTTCTTATCAGAACAACGGCACCCCAGCACCAACCACTAGCAACAGTTATCAGACAGCAGCACCAGCCGGCGACACCTCTCAAGGTGGAGGCTATCAAATCATAATGGTTGTCATGATCTTGGCTTGCGTGGCTGTCTTTGGTTATCTCTTCATCAATAAAGACAAAGCAGAAAAGATGGCACCCGCTGCGGGTATGCCTGGGTCTGTGAACAGCCCGCTCTCTCCTTCAACCAGCACGCAGACTCCAAGCTCTAACCCTTTGCCAGCTTCTACCGTGCAACAGACAAACCCAGTATCACAATTTAATCCGGCTGCGGCACCGCTCCAAGGTCAAACACTGCCACAAGGGCAAGCAGTTGATCCCAACCAACCTCAGCCTGCTGCAGGCACGACCTATCCAGGTGGAACAACCTATCCGGGTGGCACGACCTATCCAGGTGGAACAACCTATCCGGGCGGTACAACCTACCCAGCCGGAACCACTTATCCTGCTGGAACTCCAAGCGGAACTCCGGCAGGAACCCCTGACCCCAATGCCGCGCCCGGAACAACACCCGGAACAGCGCCAGGAGCGGTTCCAGGCCAATAGTTGGCAGAGTTAAGTAAAAGAAGCACGTGACACCAGATGTGAGGTCACGTGCATTTTATTTAAAAGCATCCAAAAACTGCTCAACATTGCTATTCATAGTTTTTGAGTCATAGAGCACGTCAAGCTCAATCGCTACAGCCTTAAAGTTGGTCGGATAAGTAAAAAGCGAGGGCGTTAACGGAACAGTTTTAATTGCTGTCGTAGAGACCAAATGCGCGTCACCACCCATGACAAACTTCATACCTTCAACTCGGCGCGACTGACCGTTTAAGGTAAAACTCAAAGGCACACCAGCTGTCTGAGGCAGGTCTAAAGTGCGCTGCAAAATATGGCAAGCTTGAGAGGCCAAACCATCAACTTCAGCCGTCACTAAGTGACCAGAAGCGCCAACAGCTTTTGGCACCAAGTGACCATTTGGTAAGAGTTCGGCCAATA
>CALRJJ020000531.1:0-4335 GCA_943367505.1 Flavobacterium psychrophilum
CTACGATGTCGATGGCAAGAAACCATGGCAACGCTATAGCCAACTAGGTGGGAGCGGATACGTATCAGAAAATGCCTTCTGGTGGTCTGCCAGAAGCTACGAGGGCTACGACCAAGACCAACCGCCAGAGGGAGATGGCGCAGATAAGCCTTTCACACTACATGGGGTGCAGGCATTTAAAAAAAGCGATATTGACAAAGCCGAATCGGACTATTACAACGAAGAGCCACCCCATGACGGGCACCGAAAAAACATACTAGATCCAATTCATAACGGTGTTGGCATTGCCTTCTCTATTGCCACAAATGGCAACCAGTATCGCTTAGCCAATACTCAAGAATTTACAGACAACTACGGTCAGTTCGCCAGCCTGCCTCGCGACCTCAGCCAGCCATTTTACGTCACTGGCACTCTTGGCCCGGGCTGGGCGGTGCAA
The DNA here is from genome assembly GCA_943367505.1 of Flavobacterium psychrophilum. Lineage (GTDB taxonomy): Bacteria > Cyanobacteriota > Vampirovibrionia > Obscuribacterales > Obscuribacteraceae. Next base: position 437 of record CALRJJ020000531.1, read on the forward strand.
TGCGTGTCAATCAAGTGGGAGCCGGCTCCGGAGCCACTTACTCCGGAAGCAATCAACAAACTAGAATCGTACAAACATCCCAGCAAAACCCTAGAAAATTACTTTGCGGTAGAGTGGGCAAAGCAGCCCTTCCAGATCAGAAATAGCAATGGCTTGCAGCAATTTCGCGTTCTGGTAACACCACAAAAGAGCTGGAAGCCGGGGCTCTACTATATCGACGTCCTTGCACAGCAGAAGGGCGGAAAACCGACTTTCATTTCGCGTAGGACTATCAATACGGCGTTATAGCTCACCGGCAACCGCTTTAGCAGCCACTTTTGCCATAAAAGCTTCACGCTCTTCAATTTTTGCTCGCGATCCTTTTGTGAATACGGCAATATAAATCGTCTCTCCATGGGGGCCGACCGCCACTCCCACATCATTGGTAGCGGTGTTCTGTCCAGCCACATCGCGACCTGTACCGGTTTTATGCGCCAATGTCCAACCCGCTGGCAGGCCTGCCTTAATGCGGGCCGGACCTGTCTTGCAATTGAACAAGTCTTCTAAAACTACCGCTGTTGAGCTCTTAGATAGCAAATTGCCGCTATGGAGCTTTTGCAACATCTCAACCATAGCCTGAGGAAGTGCGGTATCTCTAGGATCTTTGAGAAACTTGGCGATCTGCACGCTCTCAGGCTGCAACGTACCTTCGGGTCGGTCCACTCTAATGCCAGTTATACCAGTTTCTTTTAGCATGGCAGTTACAGCAGAAGCACCACCGGCCCGAGCTATCAGAAGGTCGCAAGCGGTATTATCACTGCTGCAAACTGCTCGCGTCATCAGTTCTCTAATCGTGAAATCTGATTGCTTGCCTTTTATCGCCTCTTTGATTGGGCTATAGAACGGCACCACATCGGCCTTACGCAAAGTGATTTTGTCTTGGATCGATAGTTTTCCAGCATCCGCCAGTCGCAGTATGGCAATAGCAACAGGTAGCTTACAGACACTCTGCATCGGGAAAGGCTTGTCTTGATTGAGCATACATTGCTTCTTTCGAGCCGTGTCGACTACTGCAACTCCTACTTCGCCTTTTACCTTGGCGACGTCGGCATCAGTTATTCCACTTGCACTTACAGATCCGTTTACAGATCCGTGGGCATCAGTCGGAACTGCCATCACTGGAAGAACTAGTGTCGATGACAATAGACCAAACGAACTTGCCGCTATTGCAAGCAATCGCTCTCGAAGTAATGCCATTCGTTTAGTTTTCCTCGAAAAGTGTTGTGAAACTCAAATGTCCTGCGAAGTATTCTACTGGCGCAAACGCTCCAATTGAATACGACAAGAGTATTTTACACTTCTTACTGTCCACTAAGAACCATGACCAAAGACAAAAAGCGCATTCGCAATTCTCGACAAAGCCTAAGGAATAAAGCACTCACCATCTTCAGCGCGAAGAAAATCAAGGCAGAATAAAGTGTCGCTCGCAAAGCCCAATAGTCCAGCTTAGTAGCGCATATCTTTCCGATCTCAGGTAGGGATTCCTCAAATTCACGAGTACCGCACACCCCGGTCGAAACGTGATTTTCAAGCGCCCTCTTTCCGTTCGTTTCCGATTCAAAGGAAGCATACTCAGCCGCCTTCTGCTGATCATAGGCAAGCCTGAATGTATCTACAAAAGCTAAGTAACTTCCGGCGGAGAGCGACAGGCAAAGAAACAGCCCTAGCAGCGAAATCTTGAGCAAGGATCACCTACCTGCACCCGACCAACAACTAGACATACCCAAGATTCAACGACGGAAAGCGCCACAGTCGCACTTTGTATCCGAATCTAAAGGTTCTGATCACCAGCTAGTTTCCGCTGCTCATCCAAACCACTCCAGAAAATTGCCACAGCATCAAGCATGGCTTTGCCACCCGCTAAAAATGCTTCCTCACAGAAATCTGGCTTGGCGAAAGCAGCAGCTAATTCGTCGTCGGTATGAGCAGCATGCTGATCTTCTATTTGATCATGAAAGACCCAGAAGCCCAAAGGAAGATCAGCAATTTGGCTCTCTTTGATAATCTTCAAGCCAGCAATTAACTCTTTCCAAAAACCAGCAGCGGCCCAATGTTCAATAGCATGAGAGGCACCGGCAGCAGTTGATTCATCGTCAGAGCTGTACCAATTCATCAGCGCATCACAGAAGGCCAAAGTAGATGCGCTGCCGTGTTTGCGCTTGCCAATTTGATTAAACTCAAGACCAAGGTGGCTAGCAAAATCAGCCAACCACTCGAAATGGGCAGCAGTAAAGCGAAAACGACCGTTATCGATGGAGCCATCGGCAGTGAACATCACACCTAACTCGTTCATCAAAATTTCTTTGCTCGCTCTGTAGCTGGCCAAATCAACGGCATTGATGCACTTACGCAATTGCGCTTCAATGAAGAGATGACTGAAAACAGAGAACTGCACAGTGAATTGGCGCAACTGTTCTGGGCTTGCGTCGCCCTGACTAAACCATGAGGTAAATTGGTTCGAGTTGACGATGGGGTGACTGCCAATCAAGTCGTCAACACGTATCTTGAACGCAGCCAGGGCGGCTGCGGAGCCAGCATCTGTTGATGCCGCCCCGGCGGTTACAGTGCACGGACCAGGCACAGTAGCTGCAACAAGACTGAGCGTAACAGCTGGTCTTTCTTGTACTGCAATGGTTTCGAGTTTCTGAAGCATGACGTATTTATCCTTTTTTGAATTTCTGATTTTCTGTTTTTTTGATTTTTAAAGCAAAGAAAAAGCCCTCTCGATCGACGAGAAGGCTTTTTGTTCATAAGTTCTAGACTTTTATGACAACGCCAACTAGCCGACCCCGAGGGAGTAGGTATAGTAGTAATAGCTGTAGGCGTTACGGGCAGTCATTTTAGTGCGGTTAATCCGACAAGTTGTCTGGCGACGGGTCAAATTCGATTGGTGTAATTTCCAACCGAACTTCCCGAGCTTAACAGAACCACCCAGGGGTGGCAAGCAAAAGTTTCGCCTTGAGTCACATTGTGACAAAAGCAATAACGAGAAAATTCCAAGTTCTAATCCACCGCAAAAATGAAATGACGTGAATATCCATCCGTCCAAGAAACTCAGCATTCACCTATAATGTGCTTTCATTTCCTAGCGAGACTGTATTTCATGACCACAAGATTGGCTCCCAAATCAAGCAAAATTGCTCACACAAACTATGCTATTGCCATCAGTCTGGTGATTTCACTGTCCGGCTGTGCAGAATCAGCTGAGACAACAAATGAAAGCAGCCAAACCGGTCACGTCGTTTATGCACTGCGTGACATAAAAAAAGGCGCAGAGATTAAAGCAGAAGACGTTGAAGACAAATTAGTAGACATAGGAGGTGTTCCTGCTGATGCCGCGGCAAACTCCGAAATTGTAGGAAGAAAATCGATAGAGGATATTGGCATAGCTCAAATTATTAGCATTCGTGATTTCGGAAAACCACTCAGTAAAACAATGCTTGAGAAGCTTGTAATAGCTGATGTGCCAGACACAAAGGAGGAATTAGTTAGTGTGATGGTTGCCGCTAAAGTTCTAGACAAAGGTGCGCCATTTACCAATGCTGATCTTCTCGCAACAAAAATGCCACTGGCGGTTCTCCCAAGGGATGCGATAGCCGACTCTGGCGCGACCACAGGAAAGAAATGCAAATACGGCCTTGTAAAAGGTCAGGTAATTACACAACACGACCTTAGTCCATAAATATTTCAGTTCTTCCAGCCTTACCCGAAATCAAGCAAGCTTCATCGGCTTGCAATCCTTTTAGTGCGACCATCGAGAATCTTCAAGAACGATCTGGTTTGAATTTCCTCAAGAGTTAGACCAGTGGCTTTGATCTCATCTAAAGTGATGGCACCACAATTGATGGCACGCAAAAAAT
>CALRJJ020000532.1:0-4309 GCA_943367505.1 Flavobacterium psychrophilum
GACATCTATTCACTGGGCTGCACTATGCATGCGGCCCTGACTGGCCACGCACCGTTTAAGGGCAGCACTGCTATAGAGACCATGATGGCCCATCAACTAGACCAAGCGCCAGAAATACAACGCCCTGATTTTAGCCCTGGCCAGAACAATGCCTGCAACCGAATCATCGCCAGATGTATGGAAAAAGCCCCAGAGGATCGTTTCACCAATGTCGAGCAGATTGCCCGGTTGCTCAACACCGTTGGAAGTGGCGACTTAAGGCCAGATAAAAGAGAAAAAGCAGTCGACCGCCGCGGCCAATTTGAGCATCAAAACAGCGATGAAACAACAACGACAACAACTAGCACAATAACCAGCACAGCTGGTCAGGCTGGCAATCAAACGAAATGGCTGATTATTGCTGCAATTTCTACGCTGATTGTCACTGGCACAATTGTAGCTGCGGCATTGCAACTCAATTCAATGACACAAAAACGGCAAGTCGACACCCCAGATCTGAAAGTGACGACCTCACCAGCGGCACAGAATCGCGATGCTAGCGTCAAGCTAATGCAAGAAAAAATGCCAGTGGTTCCCGAGAGGGTCGACCTAGAAGCTTGCATCAAAAGGTCAAACAAAGCCCTCTCTGAGATAGAAGAAATAGAGGGAAGAAAACACCGAGTCTTCAACTTCCCGACAGATACTTCCATCGGCTATATTGCTCCCAATAAAGCCGTCGAGAAGAAGATTAAGGTCAGCACTGGTTCAAGCAAGCGCCCCTATCAGCCAGCCCAGGGTAAGATAATTTGGCCCGACGTCCAGCCAGTGAGCTTTACTGGTGGAATCAAGATAACCAATTTTCCTGAAATATACGAACACTTTGATGACGACGCCATAGCTAGTCTCACTTTAAAAGGAGCCCAACGGCTTCCAGCACTTGAAACCCTGGCGAACTGGCGCAATTTAAGGTGGCTGGCTTTGCAAGACTGTGAGCTTGATGCGAAATACACTAAAGGTCTCGATCAGCTAAAACACTTACAATCACTGACCCTAAACAAGACGAAATTTGACGTCGATAGCATAAAAGACCTTAGCCTTCTACCGCAACTAAGATCTCTGCAATTAGACCAGGTTGAGGGACACTCTAAAATTTTGCAAGCGTTAGCAAACAGTGAGAGTCTCTATCACCTCGAATTAAGAGATCTAAAACTAAGCGATGCTGATTTGCAGCTTCTCAAAACTCTACCAAGGTTGACACAACTTGACCTGCGCTGCGCCACACTGCCAGCAAATGCGATGAAAGAGCTGAGCCAAATAAAGAGCCTATTCTCACTAAGCCTGGATAGAGCAAACTACGAGCCCGAATCACTCTTTGATCTAGGTGCGAGCACAAGCCTGCGCAAAATATACGTCGGCCCTGACAAGCCCACAGATCAGATGCTTGGGGGCTTTCGCAAACGATTTGCCAATATCAAAATAGTCAGCAAAGAGTCAAAAGGACTCTAGCAATCAACTCTTAGCCCGCAAACCAATGAGACTATTAGCCCAGATCTAACTACCAAATTTTTGCTCGTTTCTCTTGCTCACGCCACATTGGGTCACCAGACTTAATACCAAAGGCGTCGTAGAACTCTTGGAAGTTTACCAGCGGGCCAACAGAACGGAATGGGCCTGGTGAATGGGGATCTACAGTAATTAGTCTTCTTTGCTCGGCTTCGCGAATATTGATACGCCAGAGCTGAGCGAAGGAAAGGAAGAACCTTTGCTCAGGGGTAAAACCATCAATATTCTTGCGCTTACTTGGATCTTTCTTCAATGCTCGCTGCAGAGCATCGTAACCGATACTGACACCACCCAAATCGGCAATGTTCTCACCGAGAGTGAGCTTGCCATTTACGTGCAGCCCTGGCAGTGCTTCAAAGCTATTGTACTCTTCGACAACTTTTTGAGCGCGGTCATCGAATTGCTTGGTATCACTCTCTGTCCACCACTCAGTCAAATTGCCATCAGCGTCAAAATGCCGGCCTTCATCATCATAGCCATGGGTGATTTCATGGCCAATCACAGCTCCAATACCACCATAGTTGACAGCATCATCCATGGTGATATCAAAGAAAGGAGGCTGCAGTATGCCAGCAGGGAAGACTATTTCATTCATAGTAGGATTGAAATAAGCATTGACAGTGGGCGGTGTCATCATCCACTCGCTGCGATCAACTGGTGTGCCAATTCTGGCAATTTGTCTAGCGACTTCAAAAGCATCAGCTCTGATCACATTGCCAAAGTAGTCATCTCTTTTAATAACAACTGCTGAGTAATCGCGGAATTTATCAGGATGACCAATTTTCTGCACAAAGCGCTCGAACTTAACCATAGCCTTCTTGCGAGTAGCCTCACTCATCCAATCAAGCTTTTGCAGATGTTCTGAAAACACTTCTCGCAAATTAGTCACCAATTCGGCCATGCGCTGCCGGGCATCAGCAGTAAAATATTTCTCGACGTAGAGTTGACCAAGAGCCTCTCCAATCTCACGATCAATCACTTTAGCAACACGCTTCCACCGCGGTTCTTGTTGTTCTTGGCCGCTTAGTGTTTTGCCAAAGAAATTAAAGTTTTCGGCTTCTACAGCATCATGTAAAAATGGTGCAGCTTCATGCAAAACATGCCAGCGCAAATAGGTCTTCCACTCATCAATAGAATGAGCTTTCACAATCTTGTTCAAAGCTTCAAAATACTCGGGCTGGCCGACCACAGCATAAGGCAAGTCGTGAATGCCACGCTCATCAAAGTAGATCTGCCAGGGCACAACCTTACTGCCTGAAATTAAGTCAGCAGCCTTGACTTTGTTGTAGTTCTTGATGGGATCGCGCAAATCAACTCGCGAACGACTTTCTTGAGCCAATTCTCTCTCTAATTTAAAAACAGTATCGGCGTCACTAGCAGCAGAAGAACTGCTCTCGCCTAGAAGAACGAACATTTTCTTCAAGTGTTCAATATAGGCAGCGCGCTGAGTAGCAAAAGTCTCTTTTAAATAGTAGTCACGGTCTGGCAGACTCAAGCCGCCCTGCATCAGCTGAAAAGCGTAAATACTGCTGTCTTTGGCATCGGCATCCACGCCACTGGCAAATATTCCACCAAGTCCATGCTTGTGAAAGTCAGCCAGTAATTTGAACATCTGGTCGACTGTTTGCAATTGCGCAATAGAGTCTAGTTGAGACTTAATCGGCTCAAAGCGCTTTTTCTCAATAAGCTCAGTATTCATACCAGAAGCGAAGAAATCTCCCACTTTTTGTCTGGCTGTGGGTGTCGACGTAGGGCTATATTTCTCCTCACTGGCGCTCTTCAAAATGCCATGAATGAGAAAGTTGTTCCGTTCGGCTAATTCGCTAAAACTTCCCCATCGGGCCTTGTCAGCAGGAACAGGATTATTTTTAATCCAATTGCCATTGGCATAGCGATAAAAATCAACTGAAGGTTTAACACTCTTGTCGAGATAATCTACTGAAAAGCTGGGAATCTTTGGTTCTTTGGGGCTATCTAATGCGGCCTTGAGCGGCGGGGTGAGAGCCGAGGCGCTATTGGCAAGGAGCAGACCACTGCATGACAATGCCGTTATAATGCCCTTGGTCAAGTTACTTTTTACAGACCGTTTCATGGAACCCCTTTCAAAAACTGGCACTGCCAACCGCAATTCAGATTAGAGATTATAGAGGATTATCACCGCTCTTCTAAAGAAACTACTAGCAATCATCAAAGCTATAAAACTATCGTTGCTTCGACCGGAGGTTTTATGTACAGCCGCAAATCGCAAACAAAAGCCCGAAAAGGTAGCCCAGGCTTAAGTACCCTAATTTCGTTAGGCCTTCTCTTTTGGCAATTTAGCCCAGCACTTGCTGCGCCGTCCTACCCTCAGGCTAAAGCCGACTATGAAAGCGGCAAATATTCTCAGGCTCTAGCAACGTTCCAGGCCCTCAGCGCCGTCTATCCAACCAATGCCCTGGTGCACTATTACATGGCACTATGTCACCAAAATCTCGGTCACATGGGGCAAGCAAAAGCTGAGTACCAAATTGTAGTTAGTAGCGGACAGCCACAACTAGTGCCTCTGGCCGCCAAGGGCTTGGCCACTTTGGCTGGGGCCCGTTCTAGTTCTGGTTCTAGTTCTAGCGCTTCATTTAGCGCGCCTGGCCATGAAAGCAGCACTGGTTCGAAAGTCGCCATGGGCAAAGTGAAGAAAGTGCTCGAATTCTGGGCCGAGTGGTGAGGGCCTTGTAAAACATTTGCGCCCGTGTTTGGCGCAACAAAGTCTAAATTTTCTGATATACGATTC
>CALRJJ020000533.1:0-4296 GCA_943367505.1 Flavobacterium psychrophilum
GGCTGCCAAAGAAATCGCACGACAACTCAAGGATGCTGGTAATAAGCCAGTCGCTAAGCCTAAAAAAGAGAAGCCGCAAGACTCCGGCCAACTTAGTTTATTTGACCAGTTTCCTCAATAGCTATGGCGATTTAGCTGGCTTCTAGCACTTTCAGTTGGGCGTGAACGCTCTCTAGCTGACGGGTGAGTTCAGTTAGTTGGGCCTCTATTTTTGCAACTTTATCGGCTGGTGCCTTACTCTTGAAATCAGGGTTGGCGAGCTGTGAATCGACTTTTGCAATCTCTTTTTCTATCGATTGTTTTCGCACATTGAGCTTGTCTTTCGATTTAGCTACGTCAATTAACTTCGCCAATGGCACGTAGATATTTACGGATGACACGGCTTCGCATGCTGCCATTGATGGTGGCGAGCAGTCCATACTGATGTCGAGGGGGCTAGCTTTGGCTAAACGCTCAATATACATAGCTCCATCAGCTAGGCACTTCATTTCGTCCTCGTCCTGGCAGACAATCATTACCTCTGCTTCGGCCGAAGCTGGCACATTGTAAGTCTGTCTGATATTTCTGATCGAGCGTATTACTCGCATCAAAAATTCCATTTTCTCTTCGGCATCGTCATCGATCAGGTTTTCATCTGGCCTTGGGTAGGGCGCAAACATGATCGACACGAAGTCTTTGGGGAAGAATGAGGACTTTGGCACTTTGGTCCAGAGCTCTTCTGTGATGAAGGGCATAATTGGATGAAGGGCGCGCAACAAGCCTTCAAATATTGTCTGCAGCACCGCTCTGGTTTGCCCGGTAGTTTCGCCTGTTTGAGCAACTGCCTGAGCTTCTTGGGCCAGTTGAATCTTAGCAATTTCAACATACCAGTCACAGAATGCACTCCAGGTGAAATCGTGAAGCTGATTGGCAGCTTTATCGAAGTCATAGTCTTGGAAGTACATCTGTAGCAAATCTAGAAGCACGTTGTAGCGATTCAAGATCCAGCGGTCTGCCAGGGTCAAGTGGGCTGGATTTACTCCCTTCGGTTCAAATCCCTCTAGTTGAGCCAAGACAAAGCGGCCGGCGTTCCATAACTTATTGGCGAAGCGCTTATACTCATCTAGCTTTTCTGCGCGGAAGCGAACATCTTGATCGCCTTTGATACCAACAGAAGTGAACCAGAAGCGATTGGCGTCAGCTCCATAGGTGTCAATCATATCGAGTGGATCGATAGAGTTTCCTTTTGACTTAGACATGCGCTTGCCGTCTTCTGTCTGAATAACAGGGTGAATAAGCACATGTTTGAATGGAATGGTTTTCGTAAATTTGAGCGACGTGAAAATCATACGTGCCACCCAGAGATTGATAATCTCGCGAGCGGTGGAGAGTATGGTTGTAGGGAAGAACATTTTCATTTCTTTGGTTTCATCGGGCCAGCCCAAAGTGGCGAAAGGCCAGAGGGCTGAGCTAAACCAGGTATCGAGAACATCTTCGTCTTGTTTCATGTCAGCAGCTGGTGCTGAACATTTTTCACAGGAATCTGGAGCTGTTTCATAGGCGTCAACAGCACCGCACTTGCTGCATGTCCAGACAGGAATGCGATGACCCCACCACAGTTGTCTACTGATGCACCAATCGCGAATGTTTTTCATCCAGTCAAGATAAGAGCTGGAGTAGCGTTCCGGAATGAACTGCACTCTTTGCTCTTCCACTACTTCAATAGCTGGTTGAGCTAGCTCTTTCATGCTCAAGTACCACTGATCTGAAAGCAATGGCTCAATAACAGTTTGGCACCGCTCGCAGTGGCTAAGCCCAACTGTATAGTCGCGCGATTCTGCCAACAAGCCAGTTTCTTCGAGCTTTGCTACGGTCTGTTTGCGCGCTTCAAAGCGATCAACGCCGTGCAAGAAGTCTGGTACAAACTCATTGGCAAGCAACTTGCCTTTGAGGTCAATTACGGTTGGCTGAGGTAGCTTGTGACGGGCACCTACTTCAAAGTCATTGGCGTCATGGGCTGGGGTAATTTTCAGTGCACCAGTACCAAACTCTCGCTCTACATAAGAATCAGCGATTACAGGAATAGCCCTGTTTGTGATTGGCAATTTTACGTTCTTGCCGACAAAGGCTTTGTATCGATCGTCCTCTGGGTGAACAGCTACAGCCACGTCGCCATAGAGTGTCTCTGGTCTGGTTGTAGCAACAATTAATTCACCGCTGCCATCTTCTAATTGGTATTTGATGCAATAGAGATGACCTTTCTTTTCGTCGTGCTCGACTTCAAGATCGGACAAACTTGTGGCACAGCTCGGGCACCAGTTGGTGATGCGATTGCCGCGATAGATGTACCCTTCTTTATACAGAGTGACAAAGGCGCGATAAATAGACCTGACGTAAGACTCATCCATGGTGAAGGCAACGCGGTCCCAGCTGAAGCTAACGCCAATGCGCTTGTATTGCTCCATGATGTGGTCGCCGTATTGATTGCGCCATTCCCAAATTTTTGCAGTAAAGGCCTCTCTACCCATCTTATGGCGGTTCAGGCCTTCTTTCTTGAGCTTGCGCTCAACCACCATCTGAGTGGCAATACCTGCGTGGTCTGTTCCTGGTTGCCAGAGGACGTTATAACCTTGCATCCTTTTCAAGCGGATCAAAACATCTTGTAATGTCCCGTTGAGGGCATGGCCCATATGTAAATTGCCTGTAATGTTAGGCGGCGGCAAGGCCACCGAAAAATTGGGCCGGTCTGGGTTCATCTCCAGATTGAATAACTTGTTCTCGTGCCAATAAGCGGTCCAGCGCGCTTCTACTTCTTTCCAGTCGAAAGCATTAGAGGAAGGTTTGACTGGTTCATTAGATTCCTCTTTAATGGAACTACCCTCCGTTGTTGAACTCTTGGCCATTGACTGTTTCTCACTATAAAAGATATCGGCGCTCATCCGTACATGGCGGCAATGTCTAGTTGAAGGCAGTATGTACAGCCTAAAAATTGGCCGTAGCTAGTGCTTTAACGGACACATTGCTGGAAAGCTGATTATAGCGGGGTAAAGAACCCCTCTTCAACCAACCATTAAGCTTGCTTTTGAAAAGCTTCTATTAAGCTAGTTCTAAGGCTATGCTGACTCATCATCTATTGGTGTTAGAATTTTGCACTGGCGAGAGGTAGCCACTGCTTTGTCTTGACTACTGTCCGTAACCTCACGGACCATGGAGCGCTTGCAATCCTGCATGATTTCTACCAACGATTTTCGAACCGGCGTCACCATTGAATACAACAATGGCGTTTGGCAAATAATAGAGTTCCAGCATGTTAAGCCTGGCAAAGGTGCAGCCTTTGTCCGTGCCAAGATGAAAAATATCGAGACCGGTAACGTGCTTGAGAATACTTTCCGCGCTGGCGAGAAGCTCCCCCAAGCGATTGTTGAGAAGGCTGACTTGCAGTATCTCTACAAAGCCGGTGAGAACTACGTGATGATGGACAATACTAGTTTTGAACAACTAGAGTTGACTGCTCAGCAAATTGGTTCAGGTGTTGAGTTCTTGAAAGACAACACCGAGGGCATCGTTATGCTCAAGTTCAATGATCGTATTCTCGGCCTCGAGCTACCGAATACTGTTGAGCTCGAGATCAGCGAGTGTGCACCAGATGAAAGAGGCGATACCAGCTCTGGTGGCGGCAAGCCAGCTGTGCTGGAAACTGGAGCAACAATCACAGTTCCTTTCCACATTAAGGTGGGTGACAAAGTGAAGGTTGATACTAGAAATCGCAAGTATTTGACCCGCGTTTAAACTGGCATTTGTATTGGTATTAGGGATAAATTGTGAAGATAGACCTGCAGCAAATCAAAGAGTTGCTTGGAATCGTTAGTTCGACTGACGTTACTGAGTTCACCATTGAATTTGGAGACCAGCGCATAACTGTCAAAAAAGACAGGCCAGTGCTTGCTCAGACTTTCGAAATTCCTGCTCAACAGAGGCAGGTTGTACATGCGGCTGCATCTACTGCAACTGCTGTAGCTGAACCTCCAAGAGCGGCCGCCGCAACTCAGGCTCCTGAAGCGCCAAAGGCAGACGCTGTAGCTAGCGCTGAAGACAATGGCACTCCAGCTAATACCGTGGCAATCACTTCTCCGATGGTTGGTACATTTTACGGACAGCCTTCTCCGACAGCTGCATCCTTTGTCAAAATGGGTGATCGCATCTCTGTTGGGCAGACGGTTTGTATCATCGAAGCGATGAAACTAATGAACGACTTGCCTTCTGAAGTGGCTGGCAAGATTGTCAAAATATGCGTAGAAAATGGCACAACTGTTGAGT
>CALRJJ020000534.1:0-4295 GCA_943367505.1 Flavobacterium psychrophilum
AGATTCTAAGCGGATTTCGCGCCTTGTTCTCCTTCACATGCGCAAGCGAAACCCCTGAACTACTAATGGGGTGACCAAAACTTAATCCTTTTCAGGCCCCTTGTCAACAGAAAAGTATGATAACACCACCAAGAATGTTAGCCAGGCAACATTTTTTTGGGAATGGGGAGATTCCCATCATTAAATTTGTTAACCGAAAAAGAGCGGCAACAAAAATCTGGGGGAAACCCAGTACAAAATGCGAGCGTAATTTTGTAAGGCTTATAGAATGGGTATTACCATTTTTAGAGCACTTGGCTGCTGCTAGCAAACTAGCCGGTGCAAATGTTCTTCTTACCAGCCTGGGAAGCCATGAAAGACTTCAATAATAAATATCGCACGCCGATGGATTCAATGATTGAATGCCAATTCAAAATAGTTTGTCTGGCTCTCTCTCTCAGCCTGGTGAGTGCCGCAGCATTTATCAGACCCTGCCCAGCAAAGGCACCAGCAAGGCGCGGCGGCGGTGTCTATCTCACTACACCCAATCCGACCAATCCGCTTGAGCATAACAACCGAGCAGTAGAATTAGGATCAAAACAACTCTGGCAACAAGCTCTTGAAGAGCACAAATTGGCCCTTGAAGGGGATCCTGAAAACATTACTTTTAGGCGTAATTTATCAGCCGGAGAACTTAGATACGCTGATTCTTTGCGGGCAGCAAAAAATCTTCCAGCGGCAATTACCCACTACAGAAGGGCACTATTTGCCGATCCTAACAATGCCCCGGCTGATAGCAACCTTGACTATTGCTTGAACGCCCTCGGAAAAAATCCATCGGACCCTTCTTACCGACTGAGTTTAGCCAAAGGCGCCGAAGGCACGCCCGACCACTTTGAAGATGCCGTAGTCGAGTTTCGCAAAGCAGCAAAATTATCCGACACCGGCATTAATCACTTCTATTTAGGTCAGTGCTTGATGCGTGGAGGCAAAGTAGTAGAAGGCTATGACGAAATGATTGTGGCCTTGCGCAAAGACTGGCCCAAAGACAAAGAAAACACTGAAGCTCTCTCTGACTGCCACACGGTGCTTGGTGACACTCTCAAAGATTTTGCTTACAAGGCCAAAGGCTATCAAGACAAATCAGTTTTCACCCGCAGACTCAACAATGCCGCCTCAGAATATAGACGAGCAGTCACTGTTAACCCAAGCAACTCTAATGCCATTCGCGGTCTGCGCGATGTCGGTATCGAAGCGGTTGCCATCAATCCATCATTTAGAAATCAAATGCTATTGGGTGGCGCCTACCTGCTGCAAGGCGATTTCGACCACGCCAAACTCTGCTATGAAAAAGCCTGGCGAGCTGAGCCAACCAATCCAGACCTGGCAAAAGCCCGCATTGCCTACCACCAGGCCGTGGTAGAGAGTGCCCTGGCCACACCAATGCGCGTGGCCGAGACAGTGCAGAAAGTAGACGACTTAATCAAGCTCAACCCCAATGACGCTCAGCTTTGGTACATTTTGGCCCGCGGGCGCGACCGTCAGGGTGAGAAAGCTGGCGCTGTTGAAGCGGCTCAGAAAGCCATTGCTCTAAATAAATTCGTCAATCCATTGCTGGTTCCCTTCTATAACAACTTAACCGGGCAAGGGCCTGAACCAGCAGCTGGAACCGCAGCCAGTGCCACAGCCGGAGCCCTCGGCGGCACGCCCGGAGCCACAGGGCCAGCCGCTGCCACTGCCGCAGCCAGCAGTACTAAAGCCAAGCCGACAGTCGATAACAGCGCTGCCTATGGCAAGATTGAAAGTCTGATCAAAGAAAATAAGCTTGACGAAGCGATAAAAGAAGCAGACACTCTAGCTGGGGCCAGCCCGAGCGACGGCAAAGTATGGCTCTTAGAAGGCACTGCCCTAGAAAAGCAGGGTAAGCTTGATGATGCTGCCACTTGCTATCGCCAAGCAGCAGGCTTAAAAGAAGCCGGTGCCGCAGACGCCCTGAGGCAAATCAACACTTCTAGGGTACAACCATTATTAAATGACGCTGAAAAGCTCATCACCGAGAAGAACAACGCTGGAGCATTAGCCATCCTCAAAGAGGCGATCATTCTGGCACCAAATCTACCAAGCCTGCATCGCAAAGCAGCCCAAGTGCTTAAAGCTATGTCAGATGAAGGGGAAGCAGCAAAGGAGAACAAAAAAGCAGATGACCTGGAGAAAGCAAAATAACTCTTTCTTCAAAGTAGCTATAGCCAGCGCCTTTTCGCTTGCTCTGCCTTTTTGCGCCGTATTTTCCCAATTCTCTTTGCCCGCCTGGGCCACCACTTTAGCTGACGCTGACGGCTTACTGCTGCAAAACAAACTAAAGCAAGCTGAAGATGCTTATCGCGAATTGCTCGAAGAAGATCAAACTGGTGATGCCTATGCCGGCCTAGCAGTAGCTCTGGCCAAACAGTCATGGCCAGCAAAGTTGCTCGAAGCAGAAAAACTTTTGCGCACAGCCAAAGAAAAGTTTTCAGATAATCCTAATGTCATTGCTGCGGCCGGATACGTCTCTTATGTTCACTCTAAGACAGTGGCCTCGCCAGCTAAGCGCGACCTTTATTTAGAAGCCGCCGAAAAACTGTGCAAAAAAGCCATCAAAGAAAACTCAAATATAGTCATCGCCCAACAAACCTTGGGCATGGTCAAAATTGCCCAAGACGACATGGACGGCGCGGTGGCCCCCCTGCGCAAAGCTAATAACTTAGCCGAGAATAGTGTCAATCTCACTTTGCTAGCCCAAGTTTTGCTGCATTTAGACCCCCACGATAAAGAAGCAGAAGAGTTCGTCAATAAAGCGCTACAACTGAAAAGCGACTATGGTCCAGCCCACCTGCAAAAAGCAGTAGTGCTAACTAATCAAGGCAAACACGAAGAAGCCTTCATGGAATTGCACAACATTCCTGATAGCGGACGCAGCTCCGATTGGCATTTAGTCGAAGGCGATATTTATCGAAAGCAAGGTGACGGCCCCTCGGCTCTGGCTAGTTGGGCCAAATCAAACTCTTTAGACCCGCGCAACCCTGAGCCCTATAAACGTCGCGCTGAGTATTACACCAATCGTGGTGACGGCGAACTGGCAATTTCTGAATACCATAACGCCCTCGATATTTTGCCCAACGATTTTCAAATGCGCAATCAGTTAGCTGAACTGGCTCTGCGCCAAGACAAACTTGAAGTAGCCGAATCTGAATTCAAAACTATTTTGGCCGGCAAACCAGACGACCCCACAGCCATGCTTGGCTTAGCTCGCTGTGGCTTCCGCAAATTCCGCAAAGAAGGCTCTTACCCAGCCGATTTTACTCAGTTGATGGATAAGCTCCAAAACATCGTCACCGAACAATCTGTTCAGGGAGCCGTGATCAAGAACGGTACTCGCGATTTGCAAGAAAAAATCGATTTGTCAGAAGCCGAAAAAGCCCTGACTCAAAACCGCTTTAGAGAAGCTAATTCCAAATTTACTGGCATCATTGAAAAGCATCGCGAAGAGCCATTTGAACTAATAACCTTGGGAGAACAATGCTTCCAAGAAGGCGACTATCGTGCTGCCGAAAAAGCCTTTACTTATGCCAAAGATATGAATGAAGTATCGACCAGGGCTGAGCAAGGCATGAGCCGCATTAACAATCAGCGCAATGAAGCGGCTCGGCAAGTCAAGCTCGGCGATGCCACCTGGAAAATACCTGAAGTCGCCATTGACCATTACAAGCAGGCTCTATCTGCCGATCCTCAATATTCCAATGCCTATTATGGCCTCTTCAATCTCTTCACCAAGTCTGAAAAGCAAGACCCTGGTCAAGCGATCAACTACGCTCTATGCTTCTTAGAAGCCTCCGAAGATGCCAATCCCTTGCGCAAAGAAGTAGAATCGAACCTGGTAAAACTGAAGAAAAAATCTGGCCCAGTCAAAGGCAAAGAAAATTAAAGTCTAGAAGAAGTTGGAGGTCTTATGGCTGTCGGTAAAAGAGATGCAAAAGCTTCAAAAGGACGCATGGGTGGAGGTTCAAAAAAACCTGACCCGAAGAAAGCTGTCTTTGATGCCACACCAGAAGAAGATGGTATAGACATTTCGCATGACGGCAAATCAGCTGTCAAGCCGCACAATATTCGTGAAACCAAAGCTTATTTGAAAGCGCAAACTGGCGCCAAGCGCATGTGGTCAAATTATGTGGCCTTTCTCGGCTCCTCATTTAGGCGAATGAATAGAGACGAACAAATCGCTATCATTCAAAAGTTTTCAATGGCCTTAAGTATCGGCATAGCCGTTCTAGCAATCAGTA
>CALRJJ020000535.1:0-4294 GCA_943367505.1 Flavobacterium psychrophilum
CCAGTCATAGCTCTCAAGCCATTCTATTAGTGCATCTTGAGTACTAATGAGCATTCTTTGTGACTTCCTCTGCACGTTTCAATTCAATGGCAAGCAATGACGGCCTAGAAAGGTAATATCCGAAACACTTAGCAGCTAATTCTATTCCAGATCGCGGCTGTGGCACTTTCATTTTTCTCAAAATCGAATGGATGCTTCAGTTTTTCCGAAAACGACATTTCTTTACCCAGAGCAAAACACTCTTGCCAAGTTTATGAACTGCGGCTAATATAGAAATCTTGCCCTTATATTCAGGTGGCACCCAGCATGTGGGTGAATTTCTATGCCGAAACTAAATCTGCACTTTTTTACACGCAACAAGAAGGCTCCAGTCAATGCGACAGCTAATTTGGTGCCCAACAACGCCGGTGGTCTCAGCTTTGCTGTAGACGATTGGACGATGCTGCGACGTTTTCTCGTGCTCGGCAGCGAGGGCGGCACCTATTATGTGGGCGAAGCCAAACTCACTGTGGATAATGCCCAGGCGGTTATGCGACTACTTCTGGCTGAGCCATTAAAAGTAGTAGATGAAATCGTAGCGATTTCTAAGTCAGGCCGTTCAGCTAAAAATGACGCTTGCCTTTTTGCCCTGGCAATGGTGGCAGGCCACGCCAATGATGAAGGCAAAGCAGCCGCACTGGCAGCCCTGCCATTGGTGGCGCGCACAGCCACTCATCTATTTACTTTCGTTGAGTATGCCCAATCGTTTCGTGGTTGGGGCCGTGGCTTGAGGCGTGCTGTCGCTAACTGGTATACAAGTGTGCCGCTAGACAGACTGGCATTGCAGCTAACTAAATATCAGCAACGCAATGGCTGGTGCCACCGAGACTTGCTGCGACTATCGCATGCTAAAACAGACGAAAGCGCGCGCAATTTGCTTTTCAAATTTGCCATAAATGGTTCTGTCGACGGAATTGAAAACCCAACTATTCTTGCATTCCAAAAGTTGCGAGAAGAAGGGCTCGACGATGCTGCCGCAGCAGTCATTGTCGATCAAAATCGTGTGCCAATAGAACTGGTGCCAGCAGAACTGCGCGGCCCAGCAGTCTACAAAACCCTGACAGAGCATGCCGGCCTTGAGTGGCTGGTGCGCAACGTCGGGAATCTATCTAAGGCTGGCGTTCTCACGGTGCAAAATCCTGACACTCTCAAGCTTGTCTCTGATAGGCTGGCAGACAAAGCCGCTCTGGAAAAATCACTAATGCACCCGCTCAAGCTGCTGGCTGCTCTTGTGGTTTATCGTAGTGGTCACGGAGTGCGAGGATCAGGAAGCTGGGTACCAAGCCCGGTGATTGTTGATGCCTTAAATGATAGTTTTTATAGCGCCTTCAAATCAATCACTCCCAGTGGCAAGAGACTATGCCTTGGTCTTGACGTGTCTGGCTCTATGGCTAGTATGAACGTTAATGGTATCGCTGGTCTAAGAGCCCGCGAAGCCTGCGGTGCCATGGCTTTGGCCACAGCCAAGGTTGAAGAAAATCCAACATTCGTGGCCTTCGATGTCTCGCCCTATCATCTGGCCCTAAGTGCCAACCAAAGGCTTGATGATGTGGTTAGCCTTCTAGCTCGCACTGGTGGCGGTGGCACCGATTGTTCGGTGCCAATTAAATGGGCGCGCGAAAATAAGGTTCCTTTTGATGTTTTCGTCATCTATACCGACTCTGAAACCTGGTATGGAAACGAACACCCCGTGCAGGCACTAGATAGCTATCGCCAAGTTATGGGCATCGAGGCCAAACTTGTTACCGTTGCTATGGCGGCTAACAAAGTATCGCTCGCCGACTGTACTGACAGCCGCATGCTCAATGTGGTTGGCTTCGACACCAATACGCCAGAAATAATTTCGCAGTTCATCAGAGGTGAGATATAATCGAGAAGCCGGGTCGAAGGATTCAGGTTATCAATGGTCAATAGGTCACAGGTTTAATTCCTGTCGAAGAATTTGGCAACAAATTCTTTGTAGCTCAGTGTTAGAGCAATTGAAAAAACACCTGCTCCAAACCTTATCCGGCACCTCTTTTAGAACCTCCTCTCTTGACACCTCTAGCGTGATATCCTAAAGGCGCCCTTTAGGGCATGTTAATAGCCCCCTTCGACCGCGCATAAAAACCCATGGATTCCTACATAGAACCTGATTTTGAGTCGATTCGCCGAGCTATCGACGCCTCGGGCGCTGTTTATAGCTCTGACCTCTTAAGACGCTACCACCTCTCTTTGAAAACCCGCCGATTTGTCATCCTCTGCGGCGGCAGCGGTAGCGGTAAGACACTGCTTACCCGTATGTACGCCAACGCCGTCGACGCCCAGTACCGGCTGGTGGCGGTTGCCCCTAACTGGACCACCAACGAAGATCTCTTGGGCTACTACAATCCACTGAGCAAGCAGTACTACGATACTGACTTCAGCCTCTTTCTCCGTCAAGCCGCACGGGCATACGAATCTGCCGTCAATGTCGGTAAAGAGCCGCAGCCCTTCCATCTTGTTCTCGACGAAATGAATTTAGCCCGGGTCGAATACTACTTTGCCAAATTCTTGTCTGGCATGGAAGTTCTTACAAGTTTCGGCAAAGCTCAAGTAACCATGTTCGGACCCGACGTAGTCGACTTGACCCCCAACCTCTTCTTTATCGGCACTGTAAACGTCGACGAAACCACCCAGGGCTTTGCCGACAAGATCTATGACCGTGCTCAAGTAATTGAAGTGACCCACTTGAGAGAAGAAATAGCCTCTCGTATTGAACGGCCTGAACTGCGTCAAGTGCTCATGGCTATATGGGATGCAGTAGCCGATGTCTCACCATTCTCAATTCGTATTATTGACGAGATTAATAGATACGTTGACGAAGCAGTGCGCATCGGCATGCCCTGGGAAGAGGCCGTTGACGATCAAATAATTCAAAAGATTCTGCCACGAATCAAAGGCACTGATATCAGACTTGGTGTCATGCTCCAGAGAATGAACGATGTAACCGCAAACCGGTTCCCGCGGAGCCATAGTAAGATTCAGCAACTCAATTATGGTTACCAAACTTATGGAATCGTCTCCTTCTTCTAGACTCAGCTTCTTCAGCGAGCCGGGAAAGCTCCTTGAGCATCCAGTCGAAGGGCAGCGCTGCGGAATTGGTATTAACGTCCCCAAAGAGTTACGGCCACTTCTCACGTTAACGCTAGACAAAAAGCCACTGCCACTGAAGCTCGATGAGGCTTCAATATTCGCTTATTCAGAGTGGCCGCCCTGCCCACCGGGGCACTACGAACTTGCTCTAGTTTGTGGAGAGATCAAGGAAATCAAAACAATAGCGGTGATGCCGCAGTTTTTTAGCGAAAATGATTTGCAGTACATTGTTTTCGATCTCTCCGAAAGGCTACCAAACTTTATCGCAGCAGAACTACAAGAATGTGGTGGGCTCATTGGCACCAACCTAAAGCTGCCAACCGAACCGACTATAGAAAAGGAATTTGCTCGCTTGAGTCGGGCGGTCAACGGCACAAAAGATAAGCTGGGAATTCTACAGCTGTTGCCGATTATTCAACGAGAGTGCCACCAAGTGTTGGTGCCACGAAATGAACTTAAAAAGGCAAACCAAACCCGCAAGCCGGACATTTCAAAATTGCCCCAGGCCATTGCCATGGCAGGAAATCTTTTTCCCAGTGGCGCACTGAAGCAGATGTTTGACGTCACTGTTGAACGCTCATTTGAGACATACGAAAACCGCCTCGTAAAGGCTTATGTTCAAGCCTTGCAAAGTCAGATGCTGCGGCTGCAAACAAGAATGGAAGCAGAGCAACCAAAGCATCCGCTGGCAATAGAATTGGAAACACTTTTAACTGAATTTCGTTTGGCTTCCACCAGGGCTCAGTTTTTGCGAGAAGTACGCCGACCATTTGAATCAGCTGGTCGAGTGACTATGGTTCTTTTGAAGAATGAGGCCTACCGCGCCATTTTTGAAGGCTATCTCTCACTATATAAACTGTCAACGATAAGACTTGAAGAACCAGCTCTCGCAAATCCACTGAGCTCTTTTCCTTATATCTATGTGCGCTGGGTCAACCTCACGGTGATTAGCGTACTGCTTCAAGCCTGTATTGAACTAGGCTATAAATGTATCAGCCACCCCTGGATCAAACGAGACAATCAGGGACTCTTCATTCCAGTTATGACTGAGGGTGAGGCTGGAGTAAAGCTGTCTTGCCCGCGCACCAATAAAGTAGTCAGCATCTTTCCCTGGAAAACAGCCAGTAAAAAAAACGCAACA
>CALRJJ020000536.1:0-4288 GCA_943367505.1 Flavobacterium psychrophilum
TTATTGGCTGTGCTGTTGCTTTTGGCCGGCGCTGTGTGGGCTCTTTTTGGCGACAATCTGCTGGCTGCTTTTTCGGTAGCTGCATTTGGTGGCGCCCTCCTTGCTTTGGTCGGTACAACAGAGGCTGAGCTTCTCGACGATGTCTTCACGTTGACCATGGATTCAGTTAAGTTCAAGCCTGAGTAAGTCTTTGCGACTGACTGCTTATCAGCCGACGCTCAACATCAACTAAAACACGAGGTATAAAATGAACTATTCACTGATCATCCTAAGCATCATTTGCATTCTTGCTAGTTGCGGAGTTTCCTGGCAGGCATTTCGCTTTCCTATAGGCGGATCACCGTCAACGCCATTGCCAGACCGCAAGGCTTCACCAATTGTGGTGATAGTGTTCGGCATCGTATGGGGCGGTATATTGGGGTTTTCCTTTTTTGGTCCATGGGCCGCAGAAAAGTTGCCACTGTTTATGGTTGGTACCATATGTTTCACCATAGCCGGTGGCTTTGTTGGTAACCATCAGTATGGTAAGAGTCTGGCTGTTCGAGGCTAACCTGAAAGCGCTCTGCCTGAGCGCTTTTGGCGCTATTTAAGTGAGGTAATAACATGAACCATGATAAGCAAAACACTGTACCAAACATTCATTTCTTTGCGGAACAATATCGCAGAAGGGTATCAATGGAGATGTTTGGCCACGAAAATGCAACTCCGGCTGAGGTCATCGAGTATGGCAACGAGAAAAGTCGTAGGGCCAGCTCACTAAAGACATTTGGCCACGAGAATGCAACCATGGAAGAGGTGGTGGCTTTTGAGAGACGAGTGAAATTTACTATGCTGCAAGCTGATGTGAGAGCCACTCTTTTGGCTTTGAGACAATTCAGAGCAGATAAATTTGATATAGGCAAAGCTTTAGCAGTCTATGCATCATTAAAAGCAATTCCGCTGCCAGATATTGCAGATTCTACATTGGTCATAACCGCACATGACCTTGACCGACTCCTAGTGGAAATGAAATGGGCTGCGGATGCCTTTATTCGGGAACTGCAGGTTGGCATCCATTATAGAGTTCACGACGGTGACCTGATCAACAAGCTATTTAAATCGCTTGCTCAGATTAGATCGCTCAACAATGGCAGTCTGCCAGCGCTCTTGGTAGAGATAGATGATCTGGTGACTGGAAGACATTAGGAATTGGACAGTTGCCAGCCTTAGAAACGCTGTTGAAATTTATTTTTTGGGAAATACTTATGACAACCAGTATCAAAAAAAAACAGTGGGCCATAGTTTTTGCTTGGCTTTTTGCAGTGGCCGGAATGGGCTCGACTTGGTATTTGAATCGAGTAACTTTCGGTCCAGGTGGATTTACAAATTACACAGCAGCAGCCATTCGCTTTGATTTAGCTGCCATTATTGCAATCTTGGTGTGTGTTGTTACCAAAAGAACTGGACTTCTCAACAAACAGATGGTCTGGTTGCATTGTCTGGCAGCCGTTCCTATGGCTTTGTTTTTTGTCTGTATCTATACCGCTACTCAGCACATTTTGGGAGGCTTGGCTGCCACTATTCAAAGTTTGTCTGGGGTGGTTATGCTCTGTCTCAGTGCTCTAGTTGGTAAAGAAAAGATCTCTGGACTATCTTGGCTTGGAGCTTCACTTTGCCTTGTCGGAACAGCAGCGATTTTTCTTAGCAAATCAAGCATTGCTTCGATATACGGTCTGAGCACAGAAGGCACTGCGGTGTTGATTATGCTTGGTGCTGCGGCCGCGTATGCTCTTGGTAGCTTTGTCTTGAGACAGAAGAACCCTAATGACGATGCCCTTACTTCTGTGATGGTGCTAGTAACTGCAGAAGGAATAATGTTGTCGATAATAGCGTACTGTGCACAGTATGGAAATGCTCTACCGAGCTTCGCTGAGATTGATCGTGGGCCGATTCTGGCACTCTTGTGTCAAGTCGCTTTTCCTACCCTCGGCTCTTTCACCTCTGTCATCTACCTTTCTACTCGAGTTTCAATGCCAGTAATTGCTTCAATGACGTTTGTTGCGCCACTAGTCGCCATAATTGTCGATCGGTTATTTGAACAACCAGAGCTTTGGGTCGTGACATACACCTGGACAACTTTTGCAGGAGCTGGGCTAATTCTTTTGGGGTTAGTACCTGTTGTTTGGAAGAAGCGCAGCGCTTTAGATGAAAAAGCGATGAGCCCGGTGCTGGAAGTAGAGGCAATTGTTTTGGCTGCCGAGGCTTAATACTTTGACTTAACCGTTTTGAGGCAAGGATGCCTCTTTTTTTGCCAGTGAATTAGACGACCGGTCTACTCTACCGGCTAGTGACCTATCTGTCGACATGATTCAGCTTGTAGGCTCTATTAAACTTTTCGTATCGGTCCTGGGTACTGTGCC
This sequence comes from Flavobacterium psychrophilum, assembly GCA_943367505.1. Taxonomy (GTDB): domain Bacteria; phylum Cyanobacteriota; class Vampirovibrionia; order Obscuribacterales; family Obscuribacteraceae. The sequence continues at coordinate 2,400 of CALRJJ020000536.1, forward strand.
ACCATTGCATCGGTTGTTAGTAAGGTAATGCCCTCAACTGTCGCCTGGGCAACTATGATGCGATCGAATGGGTCTTTGTGGAGAGGTGGCAAGCTCGCAATAGAAACAGCATGGGCACTATTGATTGGCAGTTCTAGATAACCGTTGTCTAGCAGGCCCCTTCGTAAGACTCTTGCATCTACCTGGAAATCGGAACGGTCCAGGCCTTGCTTAATTGCTATTTCCCACAGGCTAGCTGCGCTGAAAAGCAGCTCGTTTAGAGGGTCTTCTAGTATTGTTCGCGCCTCCTTCGATAAGCGCTTTGGTGAGCCTGCAACCCAGAGAAGTAGGTGAGTGTCCAACAATACTTTCATTTACTTACCAGGTTTCTTTGTGTCAGCGCCACCAAAAAGCAGTTCAATTTCTTCGCTGCCCATGCGGTCGAAATCGTCAGGAACCGTTATCTGTCCAGCCAAGAAACCCAGTCTTCTCACTTCGTGAGCCACCGGTGAATCTAGCCGACAAACCTTAACTAGTGGCTTCCCGGCCTTGGCTATGATAAACGAATCGCCTTTCAAAACTTGTTCTATCAAGCGAGAGAGCTGGGTTTTTGCTTGATGGATATTGACTATTTCCATGGTTGACCTTTTAAACTAAGTCTTATTAGTTTAGTTTACTTGTAGCAGGCTATTTAGGCAAATCTCTGCTACTCGTCGTGGGAATACTCGTGATTAGCGTCTCCAGCAATTTCTGTTCGGAGGCCACGGGGCTGTATTGTCACGTTCTTCGCGCTGTTGTCTGAAGTAGGCTACTTCCGTCCTGCCTGGGTGAGACAGTTTGAGGCTTTCGGTTCTCTGCGTCTTGAGATAGCCAGTAGACAAGGGTTTTCGGTGTTTAGGTTTAAATGAGCCTGTGCTAATCTGTGTTTCTTCGTATTATCACCACTAATGGTGCCAGCAGGCTGCTGCCATTTATTTTGGGGTACTAGCCCAAAAACCGCGCAGTAAAGGCCTTTAGCTATTTCACTGTGCAGTGTTTGGGCCGGCGCAGTTGTCTTATTTTCTCTTGCTCTACATAGTAAGTCTTTGATAGCACTAGATATCTCTCTATTCTCTTTCGCGCAGCAAGGTACTTTAAACCTTTAACAACAGCCAATAAGGCCTATGTACAAATTTTTCGATGCAACTATGTTGCTTCGAGGACGGTCTTGTCTGGTTTTGTTTGCTGTGAAGAGCGAATTGCAGAGGTAATCCAAAACAACCTAACTTAGAAAAGGAAACAGTTATGAAAAACATAAATGCACAAGCAATTCACAATCGCCAACTCGCAGCTCAAAAAGCAGCCCTCATCGCTAGACTCCACACACTCTTTGCCCAAGGTGGTGCGCACGTTGAACCCCTTTCGGCCTTGCTGGAAGTTAAACTTGGCGGCAAACGGGTCGGTCATCACCATGTTGATTGTGCGTTAATCACCAGCGATCGGAAGACATATTACTTCTGCTTTGGATACAACCGAGTCAAAGAAGCCGAACATCCCTTCTTCATTTTGCTCAAAGACAACTGGTTTGATGGCACCAAGTTGATTGCTCAAGACGGTTGGTTTTACCAATCTCTCTCTGAAGTTATGAACATTCAGGGCGGCTTTCTCGGCCAGGGCATAACCGTCGCCATTAGCAACGTGCAAGTCGACAAAGCTGCTTGATTTAGACTTGCGACAATTGGCCACTGCGGATTGTGGTGGCATAACCCGATGCTGTGTTTGACAGGGAGTTTTGAATGCAGTGTCTACCCTTGGGAAAGTAGATGACGATCAAGAGTATTAGAGCTAGTATCAGCAACCAGGAGTTTCCAGCCAAGAAAGAGGCTGTTTTGACTAAACTCAGAGCACTCTTTGCCAAGGCAGATGCTGAT
>CALRJJ020000537.1:0-4288 GCA_943367505.1 Flavobacterium psychrophilum
TTCTTTCGTCTCACCAAAGTGGATTCCACAACTGGCCGACGGTCCAGAGTTGGCAAAAGAGCTTTCCACTAATTCTATATTGATTGCTCAAGCGGGCCTGCGTACCTCCGCTCTGGTGCCTAACCTGAAGGGGTATCAAGCCGCTTGTGATGCCGGTCTTAAGCAAGTTAACTTGTTTATGTCAGCCTCTCAGTCGCATAGTAAGAAGAACATCAATAAAACGATTGAAGAAGCCCTCGCGACAATGGCTGAAGTGACAGCCGCTGCCAAGGCCGACAAAAGGCGGGTGCGTTGTTATGTGTCGACTGTTTTTGCCTGCCCTTATGATGGTCTGGTTGACCCCGTCGTTGTCGCTGAAATAGTAGAGAAGCTCTTGGCTTGTGGCGTTGACGAGATTTCTCTGGGCGACACCATTGGTGCTGCCACGCCAAAGCAAGTATTCGATTTGATCACAATGTTAGCCAAAGAGAGGCAGGTACCTCGTTCTCAGCTAGCTCTGCACTTCCATGACACACGCGGCACTGCTCTTGCTAATGTCGTTGCTGGTTTAGAAAGTGGTATCACAATTTTTGATAGCAGTTTAGGTGGTCTGGGTGGATGCCCCTACGCCCCCGGTGCTTCGGGCAATCTTGCTACTGAAGATTTGGTCTATATGCTGCACGGCATGGGCATCAAGACCGGCGTTGATTTAGAAAAACTAGTAGATGCTGGCGCGCTAGCAGAGAAACTTTTAGGCAAGAAATTGCCGGGGCGTTACCTCATGGCCAGGCTTGCCGAGCGCGAGAAGGCCGTTAAAGCCATAGCTTAGGAGAAGGAATGACTACTATGTCTAAATCTGGGTCTAAAGCGGAGACTGAATTTGTGACTAACTCTGAACAGGTCCTCACCGTCGAGAAAGAAGCGTCAATTGCTTGGCTCAAGCTCAATCGCCCTAAAGTCATGAATTGCCTAAACCGTGATTTACTGAAGGCCTTACTGGCTGCTTGTGAAGAATTAAAAGAAGACCGCAACATCAGAGTAGTAGGAATTATTGGCTCTGGTACTAAGTCATTTTGCGCTGGCGCTGACTTGGCTGAGCGCAAAGGTATGACCCAGGGCGATACTCTTGATTATCTGGCCTTGATACAACGAACCATGCGAGCCATCGAGACTTTGCCGCAAGTTGTTATTGCTGCTATTAACGGCTCTGCTTGGGGCGGCGGTTTCGAATTAGCCCTGGCCTGCGATCTTAGAGTGATGGTTGAGTCTGCTCAGCTACGCTTGACCGAAGTTAAGCTTGGTATCATCCCTGGTGCTGGCGGCACCCAGCGCTTACCTCGTTTAATTGGCAAATCCAAAGCCAAAGAATTGATTTTGACTGCCGCTCCAGTTACAGCTCAACTTGGTCAGCAGCTTGGTTTGATTCATCGCGTCGTGCCAGCTGATGCTGGTAGTGAATTGGTTGATGATTATCATCAGTCCCTGATGAGCACAGTGAGAGAGTGGGCAAGCGAAATTGCAACAGCAGCGCCACTTTCTCTCAGGCAAGCGAAGATTGCCATCGATCAAGGTTATGACCGCGATCTTGAATCTGGATTAGCATTGGAAACCCGGGCATACCTGGAGCTTCTCAATACAAAAGACCGACTGGAAGGGCTTGCTGCTTTTGCCGAAAAGCGCAGTCCAATTTATCGCGGCGAATAGGCCTAGGGGACGTTTAAGGTGAGCAGCGACGACAGACCAAACCGATTTTCGAAACAAGCACAAGCACTGGAAGCTATCTGGAACAAAAGCAGTTTAGGATATGACAAGATGACTGGCCCGCAAAAGCAAAATCTGATCATCGAGACGCCCACCCGCGAAACTCTGCCTTTGCCAGTGTCTTGCTTAATCTTATGTGGCGGCAAATCTAAGCGTATGGGCCGACCCAAGGCTTTCTTGCCTTACGGCGGAACCACCATGATTAGTCACATCTTGAGTGTTGTGCAAGACCTTTTTGCCGAGACTTTCTTAATTGCCAACGAACCTGAGACTTTCGAAGATTTTGAAGTCGACGTGGTCAAAGATATTCTTCCTTACCGCGGCCCTCTAGGCGGAATTCTCTCTGGCTTATTGGTGGCTCAATACCCTCATGCTTTTGTTATTGCCTGCGACATGCCTCTGGTTGAACCGAAATTGATTCGCCAGTTGGTGGGACAGCGCCACGAGCACGATGTGGTGGTCGCTTCTCATGAGGACGGCATCGAGCCATTGCTTGGAGTTTATTCTAAGAATTGCATCAAGCCTTTAGAAGAGTCACTATTCAATGGCGATTTGTCGCTCAAAGATTTTCTTTCTGGTCTCAATTCGGCCACATTTGAAATTGCTGAAGAGAGTGAAGAAGGGCTACCTGCTTACTTTAATGTCAACACTCCACAAGATTACAGCCGGCTTGTTACCGGCGGGGCAATCCATCACCTTAACGTAAACAAGCGCCAGCAGTAGCAGGGGCGGCTCTTGCCGGAACAGTAATATGGGCAAATTCTGGGTAGTTAATTACTAGTACCCGGAGTAATGTGTCATTTCTGCCAATACTTCACTGTCTCATAATTCTCTGGCTCAACTGTGGCTGGTTTTCAAAGAAGTTTACCGGAAGGATCTCAGACATTCTTTCCGTGACAAAGACGTCTTTATCTACACTTTTGTCGTTCCGGCTTTGCTTTATCCGGCTCTGCTTGTCGGTTCGGCTGAACTGGTGATGTTTAAGGCCGATTCAGACCGCGATAAAAACATCACTTACGCTGTCAGCGGCCCAAGCGATAAGGGCTTGGAACAAATCGATGCGATTTTGCAAAAGCGCAAACACTTCAAAAAAGTAGAGTGTGCCCAGCCCGAAAAAGACCTGGCTGACGGAAAGGTCGATGCTGTCATTACTCGTAAGGCCGACTATGTTGAGCTGCGTGTGAACCAGCTACTCAAGGTGGCCACACTGGCTACGACCATTAACGACAATTTGAAAAGTGCCTATTTGCAGGAATTGACTGAGGCTTTCGCCAGTAAGGGATTAGCAAAGGAGAACTCGCAAGGTTTTGCCATTGTTTCGCAAAACATTACCGCTAGCGGCAGTACCCAGAAAATAGCTGGGTCTCCTGAGGGGCGCAGCCGACTGAATAAGCTAGAGAATATATCAGCCACCCTATGCCTTTTGATTTTTAGTTTGCTTATGCTCGGCCTTGGTGCTGCTTATCCTGCGATTGCCGTAACCGCTGAAGAGTTTGAGCGTAACACCATTGAGACATCTTGCCTTTTGCCCGTTTCTCGTTCTATGATCATGCTCGGAAAAGTCGCTGCTGTCTCTACCTTTGCTGCGGTCTCTGGTCTAGTTAATTTTGTCAGCATGTATTCTGTGGCGGCTTTAGTACTTTCGCAGGCGAAATTATTTCCCCGTTTCTCTAGCGATCACTTAGTTTTTAACCTGAACATCGCTCAAACGCTTGGCCTCATTTCTTGCTATTTGTTGCTGGCTGTCTTAATCTCGGCCCTGATGATTTTTGCCACAAGCTTTTGTAGAACGGTGCGATCGGCACAGCAATGGACGACCTTTCCCCTGCTCATTATTTTGTTATTGCCACCATGTGCTCTCTTTCCTAACCTAGAATTGAATAGCCGAATGATGTGGGTGCCGATTTTAAATTGCACACTGATGCTCAAGGCCATATTCAGCGGTGTTCCATTTAACTACACTTTCATTGTGGTAATTGCCGTAAGTTTGTTTATCAGTTTCGTTTCTCTTGCTCTAGCAAGAATCTTTCTCTTTGAGCAGGTTGACCCTGGTGCCTATTTCGGCCGCCAAGCCGATTCTTTCGCTCGGCGAAATTCTAAAAAGGAAACTAGCGCATGAAGTTGCATGTTGAAAAGTTGTGTAAGCGCTTCTATGAACCAGCCCGTGGTGAGTTTTTCGCCTGCAACGAGATTTCTTTTGAGGTGGGTCAAGGCGAAATATTTGGATTGCTTGGCCCTAATGGCGCTGGAAAAACCACCACCTTGCGTGTCATTTCTACTATTCTCAAACCCACCTCAGGCAGTGCTCACCTTGGTGACATTGATATTTTTCAAGACCCTGACGCCGCACGCCGAGCCATGGGATTTTTGTCCTCATCAACCGGCCTTTATGAACGTCTAACTCCCCGTGAGATTCTCACTTATTTTGGCCGCCTCAGTGGCGTAACCGAGCCTGCCTTGAAAGAGAAGATCGAGAGTCTCTTTCTTGCCCTTGATTTTAAGCAGTTCGCTGATGCTCGTTGTGGCAAACTATCTCAAGGGACAAAAC
>CALRJJ020000538.1:0-4254 GCA_943367505.1 Flavobacterium psychrophilum
GCATGTGCTTAGCTGCCCAATCTTCAATGCCTTGACTGGGATCAAAGATAGGGGCGAGGTGCTCCTCAAATCGACCAGCGTACATTGAAGCACTGAGGCCACCGGCGGCAAGAAAGAGAGTGCCACCATAGCGGTTGACCGCTGGCACCACCGCAGCTGCGGCGGGGGGCGCGAGAGGAGCAGGCGCGCTATCGCCGTTGTTAGAATTGTTATCGTCGGCGGGCGCCTTGACTTGTTTCTCGTCCAGTTTCGCTGGTCCTTCTTGCCCTCCGGCTTCAGCTTTGTTCTTGTTCACTCGGCGCCTTGAGCCACGGGCGGCCGCTTGCTTGGCCCTTTGTTCTTCACCCAGCTTGTTGATGTACAAAACGCAAGCCAATATCAGCTCTTCGGTGCTAGGCATCTTGAAGGTCTTGCGACCGGTGCCGGGCAGAATGATCAGTGGCTCGCTGCAAATCTGTCCCCCTCGTGCCCTCGACAGAAGTCGACCCTGCTGTTTTGCCGGACTATTGGGCCAATCTTGACCAGGGCGGCAATTGATCAGCCTCACAGGCCGTGCGCTTTCAATCAGCCTTTTGCCTGTGGGGAGCTCGATTTTTGGATTTGACATTGGATTTAGTGCGATTTTTCTTGAATCAGTCTGAGCCTTGGTACATTTGCCGAAGAGCATTCTCGCCGCAGGTCATGTAACCCGCGTGGCTGACCTTGCTGCGCTGTTCGCAGTCGGGAAACTCTTGCCAGATCTGATAAGCCAACCCGTAGTGCTTGGCCGCCATCGACCACTGCCGAGAGCGCTCGTAAAGAATGCCCAGGTTGTGGTGAATCGATGCGAGGGCCCCTTTTCTGAAAAGTGGATCCTGATTGGCGGCACCTTCAATCTCAGCGAGTGGCTGTGCCTCATGAAGCATGCGCCAGGCAAGATCGTCGTTGCCTTGGCTCATGTAAATCTCGGCCAGCAAGCTGAGAAATGTGAGCTTGAACATTCTCAGCTCAGGAGCATAGGGATGCTTAGAGCTGTCGATCAGTTGCAAGCCTTGTTGCATTTCATCAATTGCCAGGTCGCTGTTGCCTGCTCGGTAATCGCAAAGGGCGAGCAGCTTGGTTGCTTCCAAGTTGAGAAAGATGTCTTCAGACGAGACCAGTCGTGCAGTGGCTGCCGCCGCCTCGTAGTCTTCGTCTTCAAAGAGAGCGACAGCTGTGCGATAGAGCTGTAGATTGACATCGCTGTTGCCATCATCGGTGGTGTGATATGTCGCTGGATGATTGAAGTCCACCCCAGTGAATTTTGCCAGAATGGCAAAGAACACTATGCTGATGAAAAAGATACAAGCGACATCTTGGTAAGTTGTTTCCATGGTGAAAAGAGAGGATAGATTTATTCAAGTGGCCTGCTACAAGGTCATTGGTAATCAAGGGCGATGAGCCGTTTGATGAAGCGCACCATGTCAAAGACACTGACGCTTGAGATAGGATCTCGATATTCAATCGAGCGCACATCGACGATGGTGTCATTCATGTCTTGGTCACCTCTTTTGGCGCGACGCACCACGAGAATGACATGGTCGTTGACCTTGGCCGTGGCCAAGTATGCAGCGTTTAGGCTGTCGCCATCGGTCTTGTACGACCTGTAGTTAACGACGATGTGATATTGAGTATTAGGACCAGCAGCAGCTTTTGTGCCCTCGGGAAAGGTGGCGACACTGGCTGCCCAGCGTTGAATTTGTCCTTCGACGCGATCAATGTCTACCTGTCTCCATGGCCACCTCCAACGCAGTCGTTGAAAGAAATTCTCAGCCATTGTAGTATTCAGGGCCTAAGCCCTCTGGTAGCTGGTCTTCGAAGAGCTCAGGAGGAAGGCCAAGCCCGGTCTTGCCTGAAGAACGAAGCTGAGCAGAAGGTTGCAGTTTGACTTTCTTGGAGCCTTGCTCGGAACCCTTCTTCGTGCCTTGCTTCGTGCCTTTCGCAGCAACCTTCCCTGAAGTTGAAATTTGCTCAACTTGATTGGTGTTGTTGTTCGACTTTGCAGTTTTTGCCATGATGATTGTGGAGTTCAGGAGTGAATGTCGAATGAGAATTTCGCGAAAAATTGCTCAATGGGATTTAACGCTTAAGCCCCAATCTGTTCGTGGGAACAGAGCGGAGCTTAGTCGAAGAATTCCCCAGTCGGGAGCGTTCCTCACCCGGCCAGCACTGGAATTGCACCAGCCCCACCGCAGGCGTGCGGATCGGGGATTAAGATTGGAGAGCTTAGCTTATGCCTCTAACCACGAGGGGCGAGAGGCTTGCCGTGCGGTTTCTTTGGACCATCTGGAATGCACACATCGCCGAGGCCACCAGGAACACTGCGAGGAATTTGATAAGCTGTGCCGTCAATGCGCAAGAACGGCAAGATTTCGTGCAAAACCGGAGTAGGGCTTGACTCTGTTCTGGAGAACGTCAAGCCAACCGGAACCTTCGCAGCTGTGGGTCTGTCAGTATTATCGTAGGTTAAGCCAACATGCGGAAGGCGATAAGTAGCGCGCCCCGCATCTGTTCTGTTAATCATGTTGTCCATGTTATCTAGCGTTTTCAGAACGGCTGGAAGAGGAGTGTTGACAGCCGGATGTTCTCCGCACTCGGAAAGCCTTCTAAGAGTCTGCTTTATATTCCCTCGAGCTGACAGATTGCCAGACAACTCGGCTTGGGCTTCACGCCAAAGTTTGGCTGCGGTATCAATCAGAGGATCACGATAGTGGAACGCATTCTCGACAAGGTTACTGCGGTTTCCCTGCTTCGTCTCGTTATTGCTGAAAATTGCTCTCTCTGACATCGTTTTATCTCCTTGGGGGGAACAAAACGAATTGTAGATTTTCAATTGTGTCGGTTCCATATCTATCAGGCAGCTGAACTCGCCATCTGTTTCAGGCTAACTCTGGGCTCCCCATAATAGAGATCGTGGCCAAAGCAAAGAGCAACGGTGATTTTGCTCTTTGCCCAGACGATATCAGCATCAGTTATCCAGGCGCTTTTCGGCCAGATACCAACGCTCGAGGAAGATGATCGAGAGAGCCAGAAGCGGCAGGCCCACAATAAAGTCTCTGCGCAATTCGAGCAACAAGATTGCTGGAATGAAAAACGTGGCAAACAGTATTGCCGCAGAAATACTTTTTGCGCCGAAGCGCAGTTTTCTCACGGCGCTGGCTGTACCAATATCTTTTACTGAAATTTGCAGCTCGCCTCTTTCAATCTGGTCGAACAAAACTCGACCTTTTTTCAAAAGAGTTAAGCCGATTCGCTTCAGCTTCTCAGAGTCATACTGAATGCGCTCCAGTGGGTCGAGGGGCTCACCCAGAAGCCTTGAGGCCAGAGCGGTTGTCTCTCCTGAAATCACGCTGCCCAGGTTCAGTTCAGGGTAGACCGCCTGCAGCGCTTTCAAGTTGCCCTCAATAGAAATCAAACTGCGGCCCACCAGCGTGAGTTCGCGGGGGAAGGCTACGCCACCTGACTCTGATGCTTTGAACAGTTGCTGTTGCAACACCCCGATGGTCTCTGCCGAGACTTTGTCCATGTTGCCAGTGAAGCGCTGAAAAACTCCCAGCACATCTTGGTCTTCCAGGGCGCTGTTGCTGAGAATTCCGGCTTTGACACACTCCTCGACCAGGCCTTTGGCATCACCCTTGATGGCATTGCCGGCAATCAGCAAAATTGAGTCGCGCATGCCTTCTGACAGGCGACCGATCATACCGAAGTCGTAGAATATCACTTTCACTTTGCCGTCAATTTTGGTGACAGCAATGTTGCCTGGGTGAGGGTCAGCGTGAAACACCCCAACAGTAACGAATTGCTTCAAGAAAGCCTTGATGAGAATTGCCGCGGCGTCCTGAACATCTTCATTGCTCCCGCTGAACTTCGATACCTTGGTACCGGGCATATACTGCAGTGTCAAAACCCTCTTGCGACTTCTCTCGTAATCAATCCAGGGAATGATCACGCCCGATGAAGCATCATCCTGAGGGAACATCTGGCGAAACTCTTCGGTATTGGCCGCCTCAATTTTGTAGTCGAGCTCGGCAAAAAAGGTAGTCTCAAGCTCATTGAGAAAACCGAAGAGGTCTGCTTCTTTTGTGAAACGCGGAAAGAAAAACAGGTGTTGCACGATCGAGCGCAGCACTGAGAGGTCAAGCTTAACCAGCTCTTCAACTCCGGGGCGCTGAACTTTCACCACCAGTTCCACAATCTCCTGACCAATGCGTCGCCGAGCCCGGTGCACCTGACCAA
>CALRJJ020000539.1:0-4252 GCA_943367505.1 Flavobacterium psychrophilum
GATTTTCCACTGAGGAGGTTTTTATGAGTTCGGCAGCCCCATCGAAAGAAAAAATTGGTCCAGCAATTGGTCGTTTGGCTAGTGGTGTTTATATCGTCACTGTTGATGTTGCTGGAAAGAAAGACGGTATGCTGGCTACCTGGATTACCCAAGCTGGTTTTGATCCGCCATCGCTGGTGGTATCGGTAAATAAGCAGCGCGATATTCTTAGGGCCATGAACGTCGGTGATAGGTTTACTATCAATGTGCTCTCAAACCGCAATATGGATATTTTTAAAGCTTTTGCCAAGCCGCATAACGACGAGAAATTTGCCGGTCTTGCTCTCAAAGAATCTCATGAAGGTTCTCACGAGGGTTCAATATGCGCTGGCCCGGTCTTCACTGAGGCTGTCTCTTACATCGACCTGAAAGTGCAATCAGTCACTGAAGTTGGAGATCATGTGTTAGTGGTCGGTGAAGTAATCGATGGCGAGCTGCTCAATGGTCAAGATGAACCGATGACTCACTTGCGCAAAGATGGTTTTAAGTACTAGTTAGAGTGCTAGTTAGATAAGTACTAGTTGGAAAGGGCTTTAACTTCGGCTTCTTCTCTGAAGATCTGGGCGAGCTGCTCGCGAGCGTCGTCGTAACCTTGTCTTATGAGGCGGCGTGAGCGCTCGGGGTCAATCTCTAGCAAGGTAACATTGACGCCGTGCTTGGGCTGGAACACTCTAATTTTTACTTTCTTTCGCCCTCTTGATTCGACTGAATTAGCGTCAATCAGGCGGTTGTAGAGTTCAGCTGCTTGCACTTCTTTGCGGGCAGAAGCATCTAAGACAATATCGAGACAACGCACCAATACTTCAAACATGTTAACTGGGCAAACGTTGATGCGCTCTGGATGCAAGAGCACCATATAGACTTCATCAGCTCCAAGATGTATGGCCGTTTCCATTGGCGTATTGCGCACTAGGCCGCCGTCAATCCAGAGCCCCTGACCATGAATGTGCCGTGGTGGAAAAGCCATGGGCAGAGCTGATGTCGCCATTAATACGTCGATTAGCTCATTGGTCGACATAATGTCATCAATGGTGATTAGCCTGGTCTCTAGGCTGCACAAATCAGTGGTACACCAGCCTACTTTTGTCGTGCTCGATTTCAACTTTTGCAAATTTAGTTCGCGCCGTAAAAGTTCTTCTAAGGGTGAAGTATCAAGTAGGCCAAGCTTGTGTCCAAGCACCAGGCGGCCGATCTGGTGAGCTGAGGGCAGGCTGAAAACATCTTTGCTGCGAATGGAACACCACAGCTCTTCTAGGCGAGTTTGATTGCCCTGAGCATAAAGGCTGGCATTAATGCCACCGATGCTTGTGCCAAAGGCGAGATCGAATTCTATTCCGGCTTCTTTGAAGGCCTTGGTAACACCAACTTGATAAGCTCCTCTGCCGCCGCCGCCGGGTAGCACGAGGGCACGCATTGGACGGTGGGGCTTTTCAGTATTGTCGGATGCCATGGTTAAAACCTTACATATAGACTCTTACCAATCTATCGTATGTTACCTGCTGCCCTGTGGCAACCCTTCTAGCTAATTGCTTAGGCAACTGCTGTAAAATACTGGCAATTCCTTCTTGGGGGCTCCAGTGGCAGATATAGTTGATGTTTTGATTGTTGGTGCTGGCCCCACCGGGCTTACTCTCGCCAATGACTTGCGTAGGCGCGGTGTTAACTTCCGCATAATCGACAAGGCTGATGCTGCCACCACAATTTCAAAAGCCATTGTGGTGCACGCCCGTAATTTAGAAATGTTTGAAAACATGTCTCTGGTTGAGCCTTTCCTTGCTCACGGTATGCCCATTCGCGGTAGCAATATCTACAGTCAAAACAAACGCATTGTTCATCTCAACACTGATGAAATTGAGTCATTCTATAAATTTATTTTGGCAATTCCCCAGAGTAAAACTGAAGAGATTCTGGCTGATAATCTTGCTAGCAGTGGGGTAAATATTGAGCGCAGCAAAGAGTTAGTCAGCCTTAGCCAGAGTGCTGAAGAGGTAGTAGCAACTCTCAAATGTGAAGGTCAGAGCGAGCCTGAGATTGTTAAATGTCGCTATTTGGTTGGCTGCGACGGTGCCCATAGTGCTGCTCGCCATGGCCTTGGATTGACTTTTGAAGGGGTTGCTTATGAGGAAGTGTTTGGTGCCGCTGACGTAGCTGTTGACACCGGCAGTCAGATCTCGATGCTTGAAGATGAGGCCTATATTTACTTTTCTGAAAGCGGCCTGGTCACCTTCTTTCCCTTTGGTGGGGGCCGCTACAGGCTAATTTTCGATATGACGCCTGATTCTAGTGTTGATGCCGCTGATGAGCTCAAGTTCGAAGAAGTAGTTGAGCTAGTTAAGACTCGCCTTAATCAACAATTAGATAACCCCGAGCAAAAGCCTCTGACAATTTCGGATCCCCATTGGCTGAGCTGGTTCAAAATCAACCGTCGCTGTGTCACTTCTTACCGCCAAGGCCGAGTCTTTCTAGCTGGTGACGCCGCTCATATCCACAGCCCAGTGGGTGGAGTTGGTATGAACACCGGCATGCAAGATGCTATTAACTTGTCATGGAAATTGCATCTGGCTTTAAATGATCTGGCTGCCGATAGTGAGCGCTTGCTTGATACATATCACGAAGAGCGTCATACCGTTGGTCAGGCCGTTTTGAAAGGCACTGATATGGCCACCAAGGCTGTTACTCTGCGTAACCCTTTGGCTAAGAATGTGCGTGATCGTATGATGTCGTTTTTGTCAGCGCAAGAAGTGGTGCAGCAGCGCATACTTAGAGCTGGTAGCTTAACTGGTATCAGCTATCGTCAGAGTTCACTTTCCGCCGAGGCTCATCGCCCCCTTGAGCGAGCCCTCAAAGCCGTTGATAGCGGAATTTTACGCTTTACTGGCCATGGCGAAGTGGGCGAACGCCCTGGTTTTAAGTCGTGGATGGAGTTTACCCGTGGGCCTGTGGCCGGTGATCGAGTTGTTGATGGGCCATGTCAAACCGCCAACGGCAAGAGTACCAGGCTAGCTCTGCAAATGGCTTCCACTAAGTTTCAGTTATTGCTCTTTGATGGCTTTGTTAATTCAGAACCAGGCTACCAGCAGTTCAGTGCCATAGAGAAAAAAATAGAAGAGCACTATAAAGACCTAATCGACGTTCATGTAATTGTGCCAGCTCTAGTTAAAACACCGAAAATGCCGAAGTTTAAGTCTCTTTTGCTTGATGCTGAGCGAGAACTGCACAATGTCTATGGTGCGAGTTCGGAGTGTCTCTATTTAATTCGTCCTGATGGCTACATTGCTTTTCGCAGTCAGCCAGCCAGTTGGGATGAGCTATCCCACTACCTGGCTGGGCTGCTCAAGGGGAACTGACAAGCAGACAACTGAGCTGAAAAAAAGAGGAGAGACCAATTGATCTCTCCTCTTTTTGTTTTAGTTTTTAGAACTTAAGCTTTAGCTGGTTGCTTGAGAGCATCTGCTACCTGCTTAGCTACTTCTGCTGGGGTCATAGCCACTCTTACGCCATTAGCTTTGAAAGCTTCTAGCTTAGATTCGGCTGTTCCTTTGCCACCAGAAATGATGGCGCCAGCGTGGCCCATGCGTTTTCCAGGAGGGGCAGTTTGTCCAGCAATGAAACCAATTACTGGTTTCTTGATTGACTTCTTGATGAAGGCAGCGGCTTCTTCTTCAGCGTTACCGCCGATTTCGCCGATCATAACAATCACTTCAGTGGCGGGATCGTTTTCAAACATAGTGAGGCATTCTTGATAGTCAACACCTTTGATAGGGTCGCCACCGGTGCCTACGCAAGTTGATTGACCAAGGCCGCTTTCAGTTAGAGCTAGAGCGATTTCATAGGTTAGAGTGCCGCTCTTGCTCACCATGCCTACTGGTCCTGATTTGAAAATCGAGCCAGGAAGAATGCCGATTAGTGATTGACCTGGGGTGATGATACCAGGGCAGTTTGGACCAATTAGCTTGGCGCCTTTGGCTTTCACTTGAGCAACCAATTTCGCTGTATCTAGTGGTGGAATGCCTTCGGTAATCAGAACCAAGAGGCTAATTCCGGCATCAAGGGCTTCGCAACCGGCATCAAGAGCCAGGTACGGTGGCACAAAGATTACTGAGCAAGTTGCTTCTGTAGCTTCTACTGCTTGTTTGACAGTGTCGAATACAGGGGCGCCATGCATTTTCTCGCCGCCCTTACCAGGCGTTACGCCGCCAACAATGTTGGTGCC
>CALRJJ020000540.1:0-4243 GCA_943367505.1 Flavobacterium psychrophilum
TAGTAGAACTTTCCTAGTGAGAATTTTTCAGGGAAGTTGAAAACCTTGAAAAGTTTGCCATTGATATTTTCTGTTCGACTATAGCTGCCCTTGTGGCTGGCTAAGTATTCGTTGACGTCTTTTTTTTCTTGCCTACTAAATAGTTCATAGCTATCACTGAGGTCTGCTTTCGGTTCGGGAACTAGCTGCTCGTATGTGGCTACTGTTTTTGCACTTTTAACCTTGCCAGGAAACAACACATAGAGAGTGGCGACCAATCCTGTGAGAGCTAGAGCGGTTACTAAGAAAAACTGCGCTTTTGTTAGCGTTTGCGCTCTTTGTCCGGTGCGATTTTGGGTGTCTTCTAAACTACTTTCTCTGTCAGACAACCACTGATTTTGGTTGTGTCTGCCGTTCTCTGACCGCTCTCTTGGGCTGAGTTTGTCTTCTCCTCTTTCAATGCGCAGCAGTTCGTTGGCTACGTCTGCCAATGATGAATAACGATCTTCGCGTGATTTTTCCAGCATAGTCGCTATAACTTCTTCTAGCTCAATAGGAAAATCTACATCGGGAGCAATATCGCGGAGCATCGGCGGCTCTTGGGTTTGGTGCAGGGCAGCTGTTTCAACGGCTGATTTGCCCAGAAGTGGTGGCTTACCTGTCAGAGCCTGAAACATAGTGATGCCTACCGAATACATATCTGTGCGTTGATCTAGCTTGCTGCCCATACATTGCTCTGGGCTCATATAGAGCGGGCTGCCGAACACTTCTCCTGGCTTGGTTAAGCCCTGCTGCGCGGTGTTGCCGTCGTCAACTAATTTGGCTATGCCGAAGTCGACAATTTTCACAGTGCATTGAGCGATATTGTCATCTTTGATGTCGGTCAACATAATATTGCCGGGCTTTATGTCGCGGTGAATTATGCCGTGATCGTTTGCGTATGCTAGCCCCGAGCAGATTTGTCGAAAGATTGGCAGAGCCTCTTCGACCGAAAGTCTGCCGTAATCTTGCAAATAGTCATCGAGGGATTGCCCGACCAGGAAGTCCATAGTGAAGAATGGCGTACCATCTTCTGTTTGGCTCATGTCGTAGATTTTGACTATGTTTGGATGAGCAAGCCTTGCAATTGCCTGGGCCTCGATATGAAAACGCTTCCAAACTGATTCTGAAAGATGCTCTGTTTTTAGAACTTTGAAGGCTAGAACTTTATTGAGCAGGGTATGCTCAACTTTATAGACGAGGCCCATTGCTCCTTCACCAATAAAGTCTAATACTCTATAGGTACCGGCAATCAATGAACCTGTCTTAAAGTTATCGCTCAATTTTCAGAACGCCGCCAGAGTTGCCACCAGTGACGTTTCTTTTGACTATCAGCTGAATTTTCAGTTTCACTGCTCTGTGCATTATTACTCTGTGCTTCAGTGCTGCCATTAATACTTACAGGCACCGTTGCTGTCTTTTGAAAAACCACTTCAGTGTCGGCATGTTGAGGTTTGGCACTGTCTGCTTGAATTTCTAGGTGGTAGCTACCGGGCATTAGCTGAAAGCGCGGGGTGTGGAAGGTTGATTCTTGCCCCTTTTTATCAAAAGCTTTGACTGTGAGAGTTGTGAAAGGTTTGCTAGTTTCCACAACCACATCACCGACATAGTAATTGGTTGCGGCCCAGACTGCGATGGTGCCAACAAAACCAATGACAGGAATAGAAGTGGCGACAAAGCTCATTGTTTCTTTTGCTTTGACTATTTTGCTTGGGGCGCCGTCTTTTGCTGAAATATTAGCAACCATATTTGGTGCTTGGCTAAAAGCTACTTCTTGCTCTTTGTCTTTAACGATTTTGCTCACGATAGCTCACTCACTTTTAAGTCTGCGGCGGACGCAGGCATAGATGCCAAGTATTTTAACAAATGCATCTACTGGGGCACCTTAAGGGCAGCTTATTATGTTACATCTAGTCTCTTGAGACGGTCAGGTCTACCTTGCGCTGGCGCTGGATATTTTGTAGATCTTCGACATCATTGGGTCCAAGTAGACGTTTTGAAATCTTCAAGCTAGTTAGCTTGGGCCATGCTTTTAATGACTGTAAGCAATCACTGTCTAAGTTTGAGCATTTTTCAATATTTAATTCTTCTATTCTTGACAAGCGCGTCAGCTGTTTTAAATCGTCATTGGAAACACTGCTCTTGCTCAAGATTAACTTCTTAAGGCAGGAAATTTCGCTTAACGCCTTTATTTCTTGATCGCTTAATGTGCATTTATTCAATACGAGTTTTTCTAAGGCCGAGCTCTGCTTTAGGTTTTGCAAGAGCGGTAGTAAGTGGTCGCAGTTTTCTAGGTCGATGTGTTGTAGTTGGTTGAGAAAATTACCTTGGGCGATTTTGTCTCCGTCTATTTTACTAGTGGCAAGACGCAGTATTTTGAGCCTTGATAGAGTATTGAGATTGGCAAGCTGATTGCACGGTATGAGCGAATTTGTCAGGGT
This sequence comes from Flavobacterium psychrophilum, assembly GCA_943367505.1. Lineage (GTDB taxonomy): Bacteria > Cyanobacteriota > Vampirovibrionia > Obscuribacterales > Obscuribacteraceae. The sequence continues at coordinate 2,460 of CALRJJ020000540.1, forward strand.
TAGCTCGTAGAGTCCTGTGAGATTGGCAATGTTCGTTAAAAGAAGCCCAGGGTCTGTCGTTTGCCCTTCAATAGTCAAAGACCATAAATCGTTGGCTGCGAGGCTGCTAAGCAGTTGAGGATAAGCGCGTATAATGTCGTTGCCGCGCAGCTTGCGCAAAGTATTGTCTGAAACTGAAATTTTGTTTTGTGCTTCGGTGTTAAGAGTAAAATTGTTTGGGCCACGACAGTTTAGTATTCCGTACGAAAAAGCCGCAGGAAAATTGAAGATAATCAGGCGCTCATTGCCCACTGTTCTCTTTGTAGACAACTTACCTTTGGTGCTCTCGATGAAGTTTTCTACTTTGTTTTTTGTGGTTTGATCCAGTTTTGGTGCCGGGATTATCTTCAGCTTTTTCGTTTCTTCTCTAGGCGATTGCAGCAGTGAGCTAATACCGACACGTTCTTCGCTTTGCTTTGAGGCCAACGTTTGTTTGCTGCTGGCCTTTATTTCGTCTCCGATTTTTTCATTAGTTATTTTTGTGCGATAGATTATGGCGCTGGCAATTGCTGCTGCCGCGAGCATCGTAAAAACTGCAAGCAGAGCGACTCTTTGTGTCGTAGTTGAGCTGGCACTTGGCTGTGTCGTTGTCTGGCTTTCGCTTCCGTCGCGCCAATGGTTGCCGAAATCTGAGTCGCTGTCCTTTTTTAATGCTAGTTTTTGCGGTAGTTCCCCTTCCTCGTTCGCTTCAGATCGTTCGATCTCTAATAGCTCTTTTGCCACTTCGGCTAGCGAACTGTATCTATCCTGTGGTCGCTTTTCTAGCATTTTTGCCACTAATGCCTCAAGCCTTGGCGAATATTCGACTTGGTCGGATAGATCGTTCAGCCTGGCTGGCTTAGTTGTTTGATGCATGATTGTGGTTTCAATTGCTGTTTTACCGAGCAAAGGCGGTTTGCCAGTCAGAGCTTGAAATAGAGTGATGCCCACAGAATAGAGATCGCTGCGTTGATCAACTTTTTGGCCGTTGCATTGTTCTGGGCTCATGTATAAGGGGCTGCCGAAAACTTCGCCTGGTCTTGTCAGGCCTTGAATTGTATTGCCACTTTCATCTGTGAGCTTGGCAATGCCAAAGTCGACAATCTTTACTAGCTTCTTGCCTATGTCTTCCGCCTTTGTTTTGTCGGCCTCGGCTCTGGCGATAAGCATGATATTGCCAGGCTTGATATCGCGGTGAATGATTCCTCGTTCGTGGGCATAGGCCAGACCTGCACACACTTGTCTGAAAATTGGCAGAGCTTCTGCCTCGGTAAGTCGGCGGTTTTCTTGCAGGTAGTCGGCCAGTGACTGACCGATTAGGAGGTCCATAGTATAGAAAGGCACACCATCTTCACTTTGACTCATGTCGTAGATGCGAACAATATTGCTGTGATCTAGTCTGGCTATGGCTTGCCCTTCAGCGCGAAATCTTTTCCATACTGCTTCAGTGAGATTCTCCGTTTTCAATATTTTCAGTGCAAGCAATTTGGACATGAGCAAATGCTCGACTTTATAGACCAGGCCCATGCCGCCTTCGCCAATAAAGTCAATAATCTTATAAGTGGCACCGAAAATGGTGCCACTTTCAAGCTTGTTTGGATTTGTCATCTAGCCGTTAACGATATTGCTGTATTTGTGCCGAAAACCCATCTACGTCTCGCTGCGGGCCACCTTTGAAGAGCACATTGCCGGAACCATCTAAGAAAACTACACAAGGTATGCCGCTGACGCCATACTTGGCTGAGAGTTCTTTGGTTGCTCCATCA
>CALRJJ020000541.1:0-4241 GCA_943367505.1 Flavobacterium psychrophilum
CAGCACTGTGACTCCGAAGTAAATACTGCGGGCGACAGGTGACAAACAACAAAGAATAAGAGCCCCCAACATAGCCGATAAATTGATATCAGACCGTGACTTCAAATCAAAAGTATGCAGGGCAAAGGTGCCAGCAATGAAGTGCACCACCGGCCCCCAGAAATCAGCAGGACCATTGATTGGGTTTAAAAACTCAGCCAAGGCATTGGCGCCTACACCAAGAACGCCGACAATGACGATGCCTTGCATCCATTTCTGGCTTTCGTAGCGATATTGGTAAGCCACAAGACTACCAACGGTACAAAGAGTGAAAGCCAAAACAATAACTGGCCAAGACGTTTTTATAAAGACACAGCTAGCAACAATGCATGTCAGAGTCATGCAATAGACAATTACCCGCAGGGCAATTGAATCTTCAGGAGATTGATTACGATTGCTCATAAGCCTTCAAAATCTCCTTCCCATTCAATTCTGGCCAGAACTTTTCCTGAGGTCGGTCCTAATTCGGTACGCTCAGCTCTCTCTGTCTTTTTAGCTGCTGCACCGCGACTCTTTGCATTAGCTGACTTCTCTGTGCTTTGCACTTCCATACCAGGAAGGGGCTGATCATCGTCTTGCCAACTAGGCGAAACTTCAACCACTTCAACAGGAAGGCAGACGACATCACCACGCCCGGGGCTATGTTTGACAATCTTTTCAGTGGTTGGCAGCACAGTAACAAGGGGGCGATCGTTGACATGGTCCCAAGTCTCAGACGGAGAATGAGACTCTTCATCAAAGGTCTTGCGGTTAGCAGCAACTTTGGTAATTGGCTCGACTCGGGCTAATATCTCTGCAGTTAGTGCCAAGCCCGGGGGTATGTGCGGCAGATCAATAAGCAAGTCTTGTAGATCCCCAGACTCAGTAGACGGGTTGAGCAATAGCCTGGGCATGTGCCCTAAATTATGACCAAGGTGAACCAAAGAATTGATCAACTTAACGGTCAGCTCAAATTGTTCCGGACTGCGATAGTTGGCTCTCAAGTTCAACAAGATATCAAAAACCGGTAAGGTCTCAGAATCAAACTCTCGCACCAACATCTTGCCTTGCCGAGCGGTTGAAGCCCAGTGAATGTGCCTCATGCTATCCCCGCTGCGAAACTCGCGAACACTGCGAAAACTGCTTGATTGATGGGTGATTACGGAGGTAGAAGTAGCATGACCCATGGGCGAAACGATGCCACTAAGTAGATAAAGAAAATTCCCTGATATCGGCAATACGTCAGGGTAAACAGTGATGCTCGGTTTGGTAGCTGACGCTTCTGTCATTTTGACTGTACGCGACCACCAGGTAATACCAAGGGGGAAACAGGTAGAGAGCTCTACGTTCTCAAGGAAGTAAACACCGCGCTTCAGCGATGGCGTAGGAAAACTAAACCACTCGTCATTGTCGAGTTTTTCTATATAGACCGGGTCTGGTGCAACCATGACATCGCTAGGTTGACCATCAGCGGCACGCTTGGTCATGTTGACTGTCATTCTAAGAGCGCGAGTAGGCACCACCCATGATATCGGCCCTAACTTAAAATGACGCTTAATATTAACGCGAATGGTAGCCGTTTCTTGAGCGGCGACCTCTTGCGGCAACAAGTAGCCAGCCGAAAGACCAGCCAATTCGAAAAATGGCAAGAGAAAGCCCAATATCAATGCGACCAGAAAAGCAGCAGAAAGTAAGTAAATCCATTCGCTAGCTACAAAGGCGGCAAAAATATAAAGTGCCACCGACAGCATCAGTAGCCCAAACTGACGACCTTCCAGGAAGACTGTGTAGCCGAATCCAAGGGGTATGCGTAATCGACGACCACCAGATGTGCCAAAGACTGGCTCTTGAGAGATAGGACGACCTGGCGCCATACCTGATGAAGCCGACGAAGGATCAGGACCCGCAGAGAGAGCCCCAGGTTTCTTGGTGTTATCACTTGTCCGACTCTTGCCACCATCACCGGATGAACCAGGACCTTTTTTAGGCTGGGACGGGGACGGTCTCAAGGATTTTTTCGATGAGTTCTGCATGACTGACCCGATTGGTCTTTACTTTTGGTAAAACACGATGACCGAAAACTGAAGGGGCAAGCAACTTAATGTCGTCTGGAGTAACAAAATCTCGTCCGTCGATAAAGGCATTGGCTTGTGCAGCTCTAACAAGCAGTTGTGATCCCCGAGGGCTGACCCCAAGTAGTACCGATGGGTGTTTTCTCGTAGTTTGAACAATCTGAACTACATAGTTGACTAAAGCATCATGCACAAAGATCTTCTTGACCCCAGCTCGAGCGTTGAGGACATCTTCTGTGCTCAGTATTGAATCTACATGGAAACCACCTTCACGCATGGTCTTTTTGATGATTTCAGCTTCTTGATCAGCTTGTGGATACCCTAACGACATCGACATCATGAACCTGTCTAATTGAGCTTCCGGCAATGGGAAAGTACCGTGGTGCTCAATTGGGTTCTGTGTCGCGATAACAAAGAAAAGTTGAGGCAATGGCCTAGTAGTACCGTCACTGGTGACTTGGCCTTCTTCCATAGCTTCTAAAAGAGAAGATTGTGTACGTGGAGTAGCACGGTTGATCTCATCAACAAGAAGAATATTGGTGAAAATCGGTCCTGGAAGGAAGTGAAAGCTGTTGTCCTTCTGGTCAAAAATATTCACCCCCGATACGTCGGAAGGCAACAAGTCTGGCGTGCACTGAATCCGCTTGAAGTTCGCAGTTACCGAATTGGCGAGGCTCTTAGCCAAGAGAGTCTTACCTACCCCGGGGACATCTTCCAACAAGACATGACCACCAGCAAGCAGAGCAACAACAGCCAGTTTGGCCGGTCGAGCCTGACCAACCAAAGCTTTGCCCATGTTTTGGACCAATGCCTTCGCTGCTCCACTGTAGGCCGAGGTTGGACCAGGGCTGGTGTTAGCAAAAGCTTGCGGTTTATTCACGTTCTCAGACCCTTCTTTTAGTGAATGACTTAAACCCAGTAACAAGGGCTTTCATACCCAGCTATAAGTTACACCTAAACGGCCCGAAATTAGCTGCTAGCGGAAGTCAAGCAATTTGAATCCACGATTTTGACAATTTATCAGCCTCCTGCACCTATGCAAGGTTTGCTATTCTCTTATAATTGCAAAGGAAGCGAGCAATCTGAGATTTACGGCTTACATCACTGCAGGAAGCGACGGATGTCAAACAACACCAAGTTAATTTTGATAGGGCTAGCAATATGTGTCGTCCTCGGCGTCTTGCTGCAAAACACTATTTTCAATGCACTGAATCAAGATCTTGGCGGCAGTAATGAGCTACTGCCACCAGACCAAATGGCCAAAAAGGCAAAAACTGAAGCTCTCAAGAATCAGAAGAAATTTGAAAAGAGTCATCAAAACCCCTAGTTTTAGAATTGGCTTTGTAATGATTCTTAAACTAAACGTTAATCTGAGCCTTAAACCAGGCCTTCATTAGAGCCTTCAATTTTGTCTTGTTCAGCTTCTGGTTCTGACTCAAGAAGCATATATCGATAGACAACATTAAGAGCGCTGGCTACTGGTATGGCAAAGATAATTCCGAGCATGCCATCAATCTTGGCACCTAGCATGATCGCAATAAATATGACAACTGGATGAAGTCCTATTTTATTGCCGATATAGCGAGGCGCCACCAAATTGTCTTTGAGCCACTGAAAAATATTGAAAACCAATAGCAAGACGACCACCTGACCAATACGATTGGTCGGGATATTGTCTAGCCCATTCAATGCCACCACAATCAGAGCTGGTAAGAAACCAATAGGCGGTCCAATCACCGGCACAACTTCCCAAATACCTAGCAAGACGCTGAGCACTAGAGCAAATGGCACACCAATTACAAGATAGACCACTAGCATCACAACACCGAAGAACAAACCAAGCACCAATTGCCCACGAAAGAATGCCTGCAAACTAACGTCAATTTCGGCAGCCATATTCTTTAGTGAGTGGTGATAGCTCCTAGGGAATGCCGCAATAACCCAGTCAGTCATGCGATAACCGTCCAACATAAAGTAGAACGACACCACCAAGATACTTAGGGCATAGAGCAACCAAGTCATAGTAGACATGGCCACTTCACCAACTCGAGAAAATATCATAGAGGTATCTGGCTTAGGAATATTCTGCGCCACAGTAGTGACCAAGTCGATCGCCCGTACTTGAATCTGAGCAGCATGAAGACGCTCATC
>CALRJJ020000542.1:0-4235 GCA_943367505.1 Flavobacterium psychrophilum
TAAAATTGATGACATGGCTTTGATATTTGCCGCAAAAGGTTCTAGATCATAAGCCTCAAGCTCTTCTAAACTTTTATCGACTATGGCCAGCTCAAGATGCGAGTCTTGGCTAGTGGAGCCGTGGCCCGGGAAGTGTTTGGGGCAAGCAATCAAAGCCGAGGCTTCTATGTGTTCTATTACCTGGCGGCCCATGCTGCTTGTTAGAGCCGTTTCGCTGCTAAAAGCACGGGTTGCAATTACTGGGTTTAGAGGGTTGGTAAGTAAATCTAGGGTGGGGGCCAAGAGTAGATTGAAGCCCAGGGTTTTCAGTTGGCGGCAGCTAATTGAAGTAATTTCTTTTGTGCAATTACTATCATTGATGGCCGCTAGAGCCATGGGGGAGGGCAGAGGTGAAAGGACGTGATCAAAGCGTTGCACCGCCCCACCTTCTTGATCTACGGTCAGCACTGGGGAGTGCAGGCAGGCGTCAACTATGTCTTTGGTGAGAGTGCAAAGCTGCTTGAGGTCTTGGGCATTTTCTTTAAAAAGAGTGATACCGCCAAGGATGCCGGTGCTCAATGCTTGTTTGTGCTCATCGTCTAATATGAGGCCGGGTAGCCGACCAATAACCAGTCTGCCTGCCAATTGTTTTGTAGTTAGATTTTTCAATTGGAGTTTAGGAGATTGGGGCAATCAAGCGATAAACGTCGACTGGTTTTTGTCTACCTTTGACGTTGAACTGACCAAGGAAATCGAATTTGAAGTTGTCTTTGGCTAGCTCGTAGGTTGCACCCTCGACGATGACGTCACCGGGTCGATCGTCGCCAATAAGTTTTTCCAGGCGAAAGACGAGATTGGCAGTATCACCCAATAGGGCAGGATTCGAGGCATTTGAGCCCAGGTTTCCCGATGCCACAGGCCCAGTGGCTAGTGCCATGTCAAGCATAAGGGGGTGATTTTCAAAAGGCCAGATTTTCTTGTCAGCAGCCAACTTGAGGGTAAGGATTTTCAATTTGAGAGCGGTGAAACAGGCCTGGCAGGCCGATAATCCGCCCCCGCTCTTAGCGTCGTTGCCTTGCCAGTAAGCCATGATGGCATCGCCAGCAATTTTTTCTAGCTGGCCATAGTTCTTGTTGATCTCATCGTTGAGATTGTCGAATACTTTCTGGGCTGCTTCCATAACCAACATTGGCTGATTGGCATGGTCTTCCATTAAGGAGGTGAAGCCTTTAATGTCACCAACCAAAATGGTGGCATTCATCATTTGTATGCGAAATTGAGTGCGGTCTTGGGAGTCATCATTGTCGTCATCTTGATTGGGATGATCGAATTCAGGCGGATTAACAAGTAGTTCGTATTGAGCGATTTTGACTCGGTCGCCAGAATGTAAATGGTATTCCTTACCCGGTGTGAGGCGGCCGCCGTTGAGCATGGTGCCATTGGTTGAGCCCGCATCAATAATCGTCCAACCTTCGGTTTTGCAGCGAATTTCGGAATGTTGACCCGACACTTCTGGGTAGGGAAGAACGAGCTTCTTGATGCCGCCAGATGCTGGTTTGCGCCCAATTTGTAGAACCTCGCCTTCGGCAAGTTCGACAATGTATGATTCCGGAGTATCCGGATTGACCGTAAGGGTGCCTGTCCTCATAGAATCACACCGATATATGTCTTCACTAGCAGAGGCATCGACGGCAAAAGTAGGACTCCCTTAAGTTTCCTGATAAAGAATGACCTTTAAACGTCCAAGGTGCAACGCCTAAGGTTCAAGCGCTGGCGGTTTTAGCTTTTGTTAGAGACTTTTTTAATTCTTCAACTCTGTCTAATTTTTCCCAAGGAAGGTTGAGGTCTGGTCGGCCGAAGTGGCCATAGGCAGCGACATTGCGATAGAAGCGGCCATTGTTGAGCTTGGGCAATTCGGTCAAGGCAAAGGTTTTGATAATGGCTGCCGGTCTGAGGTCAAAGGTGGACTTCACTAGCTCAGTGATCTCGTGGTCAGGTAAGGTTCCGGTGCCAAAAGTTGTGACATGAACCGATACTGGTCTGGCCACACCGATAGCATAGGCAATCTGCACTTCACAGCGCTCGGCTAAACCTGAGGCAACAATATTTTTTGCCACGTGACGGGCTGCATAAGCAGCCGAACGGTCTACTTTTGTTGGATCCTTGCCAGAAAACGCACCACCACCGTGACGGGAGTACCCGCCGTAGGTATCGACAATAATTTTACGACCGGTAAGGCCAGCATCGCCGTGGGGGCCGCCAACGACAAAACGGCCAGAAGGATTGATCAAATAGCGAGTCTGCTCATCTGGTTTGATCGATAGATCTTGGAAGATTGGCATGATTACATAGGCTTTCAAATCTTGAGCAATGCGCTCTTGCAGCTTGGCATTGTCTTCGATGCCGTCAACAACTGGATCGTGTTGGGTGGAGACAACGATGGAGTCAACTCTTACCGGAGTGTTGCCGTCGTACTCGATTGTCACCTGGGTTTTACCGTCTGGTCTCAAATAGTCGAGGGTGCCGTTTTTTCTAACTTCAGTTAAGCGTCTGGCAATGCGGTGGGCCACTGAAATTGGCATAGGCATCATTTCAGGTGTTTCATTGCAAGCAAAGCCGAACATCATACCCTGGTCGCCGGCACCAGTTTCGTCACCGAGATCAGAGCTTTGTTGGCTGCTGCCCGCGCTGGTTGCAGGGCGACTCTCTAGAGCATGGTCAACGCCAGAAGCGATGTCGGGGGACTGTTTATTAAGTGCGGTGAGTATAGCGCAAGAAGCAGCGTCAAAGCCGCCACCTTTCTCAGCTGTGTAGCCAATTTCGGAAATTACTGAGCGTACTAGCTCTTGAAAATCTACGTTAGCCTTGCTTGTTATTTCGCCAGTAACCAACACTAGGCCAGTTGAAACTGCACATTCTGCCGCTACTCTTGACTTAGTGTCTTGTGAGAGCATGGCGTCAAGAATGGCATCAGAAATCTGGTCGCATACTTTGTCTGGGTGTCCTTCAGTGACTGATTCTGAAGTAAATAAGTAAGTATTGGTCAACTGAATAACTCCTTGAGTCATGCAAAATGCTTTGCTTTAAAAGCCGCAGTGAAGCCGCTTTCAGAAAGCTGAACCTGCTATGCTACCATTTTTTGATGATACTGAAATAGATCTATCAAGTGTTACCATATTAAGGAACTTATTATTGGACGGGACATTGGATGCCAACCGCATATTCTCAGAAGAGTGACCGTGATTTAGTTTTAGCCTGTCAGAAGCGTGAGCCTCAGGCTTTTGAAGAGCTTGTGAAACGGCACCAGCGCACTGTCTATTCCTTGCTCTATCAATTGGCCCCTGATTGGGAAGACACCTCTGACCTGGCGCAGGAAGTTTTCATTCGGGTTTGGCGCTCTATTAACAATTTAAGAAATCCGGCCTCTTTTCGGGGCTGGCTCACTCAAATTGTCACCAACCTTTTTTATGACGAGTTGCGCAAGCGGCCCCGTCGCCTGCCTACTGTTTCTATGGATGATTCCCATGGTGGAGAAGACGGTGAATCGGACGGTTCCACCCGCGATATTCCAGATACCGGTATCTTGCCGGACGAGAAAATTCTCAATAAAGAAATCTCAGAAGTAATACGTCAAGCAATGTTGCGTTTGCCGGAACAGTTTCGTACAGCCATCGTCTTGAGAGAAGTGGAGGGCCTAAGCTACGATGAAATTGCAGTGATAACACAGACAGAGATGGGAACGGTGAAATCTAGGATTGCCCGTGCCCGGACCAAACTGCAAGAGTTGCTTAAGCCATACATAGAACAGTCACAGTCGGTAACTGAGGTCTCTAGTGATGGTTGACTCTGCTTGCGATAAATATAAGGATGAGCTTTCGGCCCTGCTTGACAATCAAGTCGCCCCTAGCTTGAAAAGTGAAATAGAATCGCATCTTGAGGCTTGCCACGATTGTGCAGCCCAGTTCGAGTCTTTGAAAGCCGTGAGCAAATTACTGGGCAAGGCTTTTGCCTCTGAGGATGAAACCCCTGATATTTGGTCAAAGCTCGCCCTTGATATGCCGTCAGTTTGCGATGTGATAGTCGATGACCTGTCGGCTTACTTAGACGGTGAGCTAACTTCGCCGGCCCAAGAAGGGGTCAATCAGCACTTAAAAGATTGCTCGGATTGCCTGGCTAAGTTCACCGCTTTAAATCAGACTAACCGTCTTTTGGCTAAGGGGTTAGAGCTGCCGCAGGGTGTTGAGGTTAATCTCTGG